>CAZCFC010000522.1:0-1525 GCA_964497815.1 uncultured Cypionkella sp. | reverse complement strand
CAAAGATCGTAAAACCAGTCGGGTTCATAGCGCCCACCGCCCCAGACCCGGATCATGTTCATGTTGGCCTGCACCGCCGACACCAGCAGATCGCGCGTGGCCTCAACCGTGATCCGGCCGGACAGGGCATCCGCGGGTATCCAGTTCGCGCCCTTGGCAAAAATATCGCGGCCGTTGATGCGGAACTTGAACCCCAGACCAGCCGCGTCTTTTTCGGTGATCAACCGGGCATCGCGCAGACCAATCCGCCGCGTCAGCACCTGATCGCCAAAGCCGATCACCAGATCATGCAACACCTGTGCGCCCTGCCCCGCAGGCCACCACAGCGCCGGGTTCTCGACGGTCAACTCGGCCACCGCCACGCCCCGCTTTACCGCGGCGCGCGCGGTCACGCCGCACAGCGTCACCGTCACGCCTGCTGCGTCATCGCCATCCACTTCGGCGCGCACGGACACCACGGCGCGGCCCGGCGTATGGGCCTGCGTGACCACCACATCCGCGATACGCGCGGCCACAGGTTCCAGATACAGATCGCCGTAAACACCAAAGGACGCCAACGCGATATTCCAGTCCCAGCCGATACCGCAGCTTGGCTTGCGCAGCATGTTTCCGTTCAGGATCGGGGTGTTGTTGGCACTGAAGGGGACGAAATAGGGCTGTGAGGCCTGCCGCTTGGCGGCCTCTGTCTCTGGGCTGCGGAAGGTGATGGCGATGTCATTCGTCCCCACCCGAAGCGCACCCGACAGATCAATCCGATAGCTGCGGAACATGCTGTCTGATGCGTGGACCAGCACGCCGTTGACCGCGATTTCCACGACGGTGTCCAGCATGGAGGCCACCAGCACCAGATCGGTGCGCGTCACCTCAAAGCTGCGCCGCGCCACCCAGTCACGACCGCAAATCCAGCGCAGGCGATACTCGTTCCGGCCCCAATAGGGGTCGGGGATCACCCCCGCCGCATGCAGCGCCGAAATCCCGTCGCCCGGCACTGCCATGACAACATCATACTCACCGCTTGCATCCACAAGCGCCCATTGACCCGCAAGATCCAGCATCATCAGACCCGCTGTTCCGTTCCGGTGTCGAAAATCGACGTTGACACACAAAAACGCATATTCAGTACCTCGCTGCCCCGGCCACTCTCAGCCAACTCTCTACGGCACCGGCAGTTTGAGCACCGACCACTGCTTTCACCGCCGCTTTACGCATACTGTTCACAAAGAACGTGTTCAGAAAGTTCTTGCCAGTTTAGCGAAAGAACGTCAACACTATTCTTCGTCATTTCTCCCAGCAGTAACGCATATCATCATATGGGGCTTAAATGGTAGATAGACTTTTCTGTAGTTAATTCTGTAGCATACTTCCGTTACAGTGGTACGTAGTGTCCGTGCACGCGGTGTCCATCGGCTTCTTCGTCATTTCTCCGGAATTAAGTACAGAAAAGTCTATCTACCATTTCAGCCCCATGATGTATGCGTTAATTCCGTAGAATTAAGTACAGAAAAGTCTATCTACCATTTCAGCC
>CAZCFC010000521.1:0-1537 GCA_964497815.1 uncultured Cypionkella sp. | reverse complement strand
GTGGCGGCGGCCTCGACCGTGGGCGATGCCGGGTTTGAACGCTCGATGGCGTTGATCGAGGCCGGGGTGGATATGGTGGTGATCGACACCGCGCATGGCCATTCCGAGGGGGTGGCGCGTGCCGTGGAACGCATCAAGGCGGCATCGAACAAGGTTCAGGTTGTGGCAGGCAATGTGGCCACCGCCGAAGCCACCCGCGCGCTGATCGGCGCGGGCGCCGATGCGGTCAAGGTGGGGATTGGCCCCGGAAGCATCTGCACCACCCGCATCGTTGCGGGCGTCGGTGTGCCGCAGTTGACGGCGATCATGGACGCCTCCCGCGCGGCGGGTGACATCCCGATCATCGCGGACGGCGGCATCAAATTCTCGGGCGATTTCGCCAAGGCCATCGCGGCGGGGGCAAGCTGTGCCATGGTTGGCAGCGCCATCGCGGGCACCGACGAGTCGCCCGGCGAACTGATCCTGTGGAACGGCCGCTCGTACAAATCGTATCGCGGTATGGGATCACTGGGTGCCATGGCGCGCGGCTCGGCAGACCGCTATTTCCAGAAAGACGCGGCAAGCGACAAACTGGTGCCCGAAGGCATCGAGGGCCAGGTGCCCTACAAAGGCACGGCGGCCCAGGTCATTCACCAGATGGTCGGTGGTTTGCGCGCGGCAATGGGCTACACCGGCTGCCGCACCGTGGCCGAAATGCGCGCCAACTGCCAGTTCGTCAAGATCACCGGGGCAGGGCTGAAGGAAAGCCATGTCCATGACGTGCAGATCACCCGCGAAAGCCCGAACTACCGCGTCGGCTAAGATGCGGGCTGAAAGCGGTCCGCTGGGCCGTTTTCAGCCTCTTGCGCCGCGCCGGATGGCAGACCTTTCACACTGTACAGTTTGACTAAAATTTGCGTTCATCTGTCCGCAAATATCCCACGGGGGGGCGGGGGTGTGAAACCCCCGCTTCGGCCCGCCTCGCCCGCACCGATGGCCGGTACGGCGAGTCGTTTTCAAAGCATAGAACATGACCCCAGCCGCCCGTCTTTCCGCTGCCATCGACATTCTGGACCGCATTCTGGCCGGATCGCCCGCTGAACAGGCGCTGACCAACTGGGGGCGTGCCAGCCGGTTTGCAGGCTCGGGCGACCGAAACGCCGTGCGCGACATCGTCTATGACGCCCTGCGCTGCCAGCGGTCTTTTGCGGCGCTCGGCGGCGGGTTGACGGGGCGGGGGCTGGTGTTGGGGTCCTTGCGTGACAAGGGCGCGGATGTGGGGGCACTGTTCAATGGCGAAGGCCATGCCCCAAGCCCGATAACGGAACAGGATCAAGGCACTACGCCGCAAAGCTATGCTGCTTTGGATTGTCCGGACTGGCTTGGCCCCTTGCTGCAAGACAGTCTTGGTGCAGATTTCGCCCCCGTTCTGATGGCGCTGCGCCACCGGGCACCGGTGTTTCTGCGTACCAATCTTGCCCGTGGCAGCCGAGATCAGGCCATAACGGCTTTGGCCGCCGAAGGCTTGGCCGGTTTCATCATTCCGCGCGCGGATGTG
>CAZCFC010000520.1:0-1541 GCA_964497815.1 uncultured Cypionkella sp. | reverse complement strand
CAATGGCTCCGCCCCCGCCACAGTGATTTCGGATCATTGGTGGCTTTTTGCCTCCTTCGCCATTTTCTACCTGTTCATCCGCCCGCTCATCTTTGGTCTGAACACCTCGGCCACCGCGATCATCGTGGAGCCGAACCTGTTCCCGCTGATCCTGTCGCGCCTGCATCGCTGGACCATCGGGCAGGCGGTGACGTTCTTTGACAATGATTTCGCCGGACGCATTGCGCAAAAGCAGATGCAGGTTGCGCGGGCGGCCACCGACGTGGCCTCTGGCACCATTGAAACCGTGACGTTTTCGCTGGCCTCGGTCGTCGGTTCCATCGCCCTGCTGGTCACGATCGACGTGCGGATTTCCGGCCTTCTGGTGCTGTGGATCGCCGCCTATATCCTGTTCATTCGCGGCTTTCTGCGCAAAGTCCGCGGCGCATCCGGTGCGCGGGCAGCGGCGCGCGCGATGGTGACGGGTCAGATCGTCGACACTGTCACCAACATGAAAACCGTCAAACTCTTTGCGCATTCGAAATACGAAGACCGCGTGGCACTTGAGGCGATGGAATCCTTCCGCGAGAAAGCCATCGAATACGGCATCATCAGCAGTTGGTTCCGCCTGTCACTGATGGCTTTGGCCGGGGTGCTGCCGGTGTTGCTGGTTGGCGCTACGGTTTGGCTGTGGTCGATCGGCGGTGCCAGTTCGGGCGACATCGCGGCGGCTGGGGCGATTTCCTTCCGGCTGGCGCAGATGACGGGCTGGGTGTCGTTCAGCCTGATGGGGATTTTCGGCAACCTGGGCGAGGTTGAGGACGGCATCAAAACCCTGACCCCGCCCTATACCCTGGCCGATGCGCCCGATGCCGTCGAACTGCCGCCCGCCGAGGGTCTTGTGCAGATGGAGGGCGTTTCTTTTGCCTATGGCCGCAAAAAGGGCGGTCTGGACGAGGTGACGCTGACAATTCGCCCCGGCGAAAAGATCGGCTTGGTGGGGGCATCGGGCGCGGGGAAAACCACGCTCGTTTCCTTGCTGTTGCGGCTTTATGATACAGAAAAGGGCCGCGTCTTGATTGATGGCCATGATGTCCGCGCCATCACGCAGGAATCCCTGCGCCGTCAGATCGGCATGGTCACGCAGGAAACCGCGATGTTCAACCGGTCTGCGCGCGACAACATCATGTATGGCAACCCCGAAGCCAGCGAGGCGCAGATGTTCGCCGCCGCGCGTCAGGCCGAGGCGCATGATTTCATCCTTGGCCTGAAGGATTCCGCAGGGCGCACCGGCTATGCCGCCTATCTGGGCGAACGCGGGGTAAAGCTGTCGGGCGGGCAGCGCCAGCGCATCGCCCTTGCCCGCGCCTTCCTGAAAGACGCGCCGATTCTTGTGCTGGACGAGGCCACATCTGCGCTGGACTCCGAAGTAGAGGCCAGCATTCAGGACGCCCTTGCCAAGGTGATGCAGGGCAAGACCGTGCTGGCCATAGCCCACCGCCTTTCCACGATTGCCGAGATGGATCGCATCGTGGTGCTTGACGAAGGCCGCATTGTGGAAC
>CAZCFC010000519.1:0-1542 GCA_964497815.1 uncultured Cypionkella sp. | reverse complement strand
CGGTGGGGTATCTGGTGTATATCGGGGCCACGCTGCGGTCGATCGGCGCCTTTGGCATCCTTCTGGTGGCCGCGATCGTTGGCGCACTGATCTGGGTGCTGATTGATTATGGCATCCTTACACTGCAAAACCCGTCGCTGAACCTGTGGCTGGGCATCGGCGCGCTGTCGGTGGTGCTGGGGGTCGGGCTGTCATGGAGCATCATCCGCCAGCGCATATCGGGTCAGGCAACCGTAGATGAGGTGCAGGAATGATGCTGCTGTATGTGACTGTCGGATCGAACGACATCCCCCGCGCACGCATCTTTTATGACGCGGTGATGCCCACCTTGGGCCACGTCTTGCGGCAAGGAGACGATACCGAACTGTGCTATGGCCCGCCCGGAGACACCGGCCCCTGCCTGTGGATCGACACGCCGTATGATGGCAATGCAGCCACGGTCGGCAACGGATCAATGCTTGCGCTGGCCGCCCCCAGCCGTGCCGCCGTGGCGGCCTTTCACGCGGCGGGGCTTGCCCATGGCGGCACCGATGAGGGCGCACCGGGTCTGCGCAAATACGGGCCAGACTTTTACGCCTGCTATCTGCGCGACCCCGACGGCAACAAGCTTTCCGCCGTCTGCGAGGCCCCAGAGTAGCACCGCATCCCTTGGGCCGCACTAGCCCCGGGGGTTGCCCGCTGCTTTGGTCTGCCCGCCCCTGCGGGTTGCACGCTGACAGTCAGCCAAAGGCCCCTTGGGCGAAGGGCGGCAGCCTCCGGCGGGGATATTTAGCCACAGAGGATGACAACGGGCCCAGCCAAGGGCTTGCGCCTCTGGCCGCATCCGCCTAGATACGCCAAGTCCCTATGGAAAGCCTGCCGCATGGAAAACGTCGTCCTCACCATCCACCTTATCCTCGCCCTGCTGCTGATCGGCGTGGTGCTGCTGCAACGGTCGGAAGGTGGCGGTCTGGGCATGGGGTCGGGCGGCGGCGGCGGGGCCATTTCGGGGCGCGCGGCAGCGACGGCCCTGGGCAAGGTGACGTGGATCCTGGCCATCGGTTTCATCATCACCTCGATCACCCTGACCATCCTTGCAGCGCAGTCCGCGTCGTCCTCGTCGGTCATCGACCAGTTGGGTGCCAAACAGCCCGCCCCGGAGGCTTCGACCACGCCGGAACTGGGTGCGGTTCCGGCCACACCTGCGCCCACCGATGCGCCGGCGACGCCTCCGGCAGCCACCGCGCCAGTGACACCGCCCGCCTCTAACTGACACCAACTGTTGCTGCGCAACACCGCCAGCCGACAGCATCTTGCGGTCGGGTTGCGCAATCGGCTGTCCTAAGCTATTGCTCAACCCCCGTGATGCTGCGAATCCCCCGATGCGAATCGCAGCCCCTTAACCCATTCACGGAGGCCCCCATGGCACGCTATATCTTCATCACCGGCGGCGTGGTGTCCTCGCTTGGCAAGGGACTGGCATCGGCTGCCCTTGGGGCCTTGCTGCAGGCTCGCGGTTACACGGTGCGGTTGCGCAAACTGGACCCCTACCTGAACGTTGAC
>CAZCFC010000518.1:0-1553 GCA_964497815.1 uncultured Cypionkella sp. | reverse complement strand
CCGGCCGAGTGACAGAAAGGAACTGACTGAGATGTTTCGCAAAATCGCAATCAGCGCTGTCTCTGCACTGGCATTGACGACCGGGGCAGCCTTTGCCGCCGGTGGTGGATCCCACGTTGAAGACCTGGCTTTCAGCTTTGAAGGCCCTTTTGGAACCTTTGATGAGCACCAGCTGCAACGCGGCCTTCAGGTGTTCACCGAGGTTTGCTCTGCCTGCCACGGACTGAAATTCGTCCCCATCCGGTCATTGTCGGATGAGGGCGGGCCCAATCTGCCCGAAGATCAGGTGCGCGCCTACGCCAAGCAGTTCACCGTGATCGACAAGGAAACCGGCGAAGAGCGTGAGGCCATTCCGGCCGACAAGTTCCCCGCCAACACCGGCGCAGCCGCTCCTGACCTGTCATTGATGGCCAAGGCGCGTGCTGGCTTCCACGGTCCTTACGGCCTTGGCATCAATCAGTTGATGCGCGGCATCGGCGGTCCCGAGCATATCTTCTCGGTGCTGACCGGCTATGCAGAAAACCCCGCCTGCGCCCCCGATGGTGTGGATGGTTTCTACTACAACACCGCCTTCGCCAACGGTGGTGTGCCCGACAGCTGCAAGGACGAGCATGGTCTGTCAACCGTGCCCGGCAGCTGGATCGCCATGCCCCCGCCGCTGGCTGACGATCAGGTCACCTACCAGGATGGTCACGAAGCCACCCTTCACCACATGGCCGAAGACGTTTCGGCTTTCCTGATGTGGACCGCCGAACCGCATATGATGGCGCGCAAGCAGTCCGGCTTTATCGGCGTGCTGATGCTGATCGTTCTGGGGTCACTGTTGTACCTGACAAACAAGCGTCTCTGGGCTGGCGTCAAAGGCCCGAAAAAGCACTAAGACCGCTTCTGTCCTTACGGAAAACCCCGCCATCGTGCGGGGTTTTTCATTTCCGGGGGCCAAGATAGGCACGCAATGCCTTGGGCGGGTTGGCAAACAGCCCGGCTGTGGCCTGTGGCGCATGGGCCATGCCATCCGCGACCAGAATCGTCTGATCTGCGAAATGCTGTGCGTCGTCGGGGTCATGCGTGACCATCAGCACCGTCGCTTTGGTCTCACGCGCCACCTGATCCAGCAACGTCAGCATATCAGCCTTCAGCGCCGGTCCAAGCGCCGCAAAGGGTTCATCCAGCAACAGAATGGGCCGCGCCCGCAACAGCGCCCGCGCCAAAGCCGCCCGCCCCTGCTGTCCGCCGGACAGCTGTGCCGGTTTGCGTGCACCCAGTCCGGCCAGACCGACACGGTCCAGCGCATGTTCGATCTGAAGGTCTTGCTCCGAGGTCAGCCGCAGCCGGGGCGACAGACCCAGCCCAAGGTTCTGCGCCACCGTCAGATGCGGGAACAGGTTTTGATCCTGAAACAGGATCGAGATGGGCCGGTCCCCCGGTTCAACCGCCGCCAGATCCTGTCCCTGCCACAGAATGCGCCCCGCCGCAGGTGCCAGAAATCCCGCCAGCGCCATCAAAAGCGTCGATTTTCCCGCGCCCGATGGCCCGATCAACGCCACCCGCGC
>CAZCFC010000517.1:0-1582 GCA_964497815.1 uncultured Cypionkella sp. | reverse complement strand
CCCGACGTCTATGAAGGCGCGCCCACGCCGGTGACGGCGTTTTTCGCCACCGCGCCCAAGGTCGCCGGCATGGCCCTGATTGCCCGCGTTGTCTACGATGCCTTTGGCGCGATCCCCACCGAATGGACACAGGTTCTGGCCGCTTTGGCTGTGCTGTCGATGTTTCTGGGGGCCATCGCGGCCATTGGTCAGCGCGACATCAAGCGCCTGATGGCCTATTCGTCCATCGCCCACATGGGGTATGCGCTGGTCGGTCTGGCGGCGGGTACCGTGCAGGGGGTGCAGGCGATGCTGATCTACATGGCGATTTACGTCACCATGAACCTTGGCACCTTCGCGTTCATCCTGTCGATGGAGAAAGACGGCAAGCCCGTCACAGACATCAACAGTCTGAACATGTTTTCGAAACGCGAACCACTCAAGGCGCTGGCGATGCTGATCTTGCTGTTCAGTCTTGCCGGTGTGCCGCCGATGCTGGGCTTTTTCGGCAAGTTCTATGTGCTGAAGGCGGCTGTTGATGCCGGTTTGGTGTGGCTGGCGGTTGCGGGGGCTGTGGCGTCGGTGATCGGCGCGTTCTACTACCTGCGCATCGTGTTCTACATGTACTTCGGGTCCGAAACCGAAGGCGCCCAAAGCCGCATGGCACCGGTGCAATGGGTGATGCTGATTGCGGTGGCGGCGGCGATGCTGCTGGGCGTGATCAACCTGTTTGGCATCGAACCTGCGGCGCTTGCGGCTGCACAATCCCTTGTCGGATAAGCCGGTTTGGCCTTTGGGTGTGGCCCGCCACATCCTGCCGACGGTTGACAGCACCAATGCCCACGCCTTGCGTCTGGCCCCGTCTTTGGCGGGGCCAGCGTGGTTTCTGGGGTTGGAGCAAACCGCAGGCCGGGGCAGGCGGGCGCGGCCATGGGCCAGCCCGCGCGGCAACTTCTATGCCACGCTGCTGCTGCAACCCGCCGAACCACCGGAACAGATTGCCCTGCGGTCCTTTGCCGCCGCCTTGGCCTTGCGCGATGCCTTTGTCGCCTTGACCGGGTTGCCGGGGGCCTTTGCGCTGAAATGGCCCAATGATGTTCTGCTGAATGGCGGCAAGGTTGCGGGGATCCTTCTTGAAAGCACCGCCAATGGTCGGGGTGGCTTTCATCTGGCGATCGGGGTTGGCGTCAATCTGATCGGCGCACCCGATGCTGCGGTGGTCGAGCCGGGGGCGCTGCTGCCCGTCAGCCTGCTGCAAGAGACCGGATTGCGCCTTGCGCCCGAAGCCTTTCTTGACGCGTTGGCTTTGGCCTATGCCGGGTGGGAGGCCCGGTTTACCGCCGAGGGCTTTGCGCCCCTGCGCAGCGCGTGGCTTGCCCATGCCGCCAGATTGGGCGAGCCGATCCGCGCCCGCACCGGCACTCAAACCCGGGACGGCATCTTTGAAACCATCGACGCGGCAGGCAACCTGATCCTGCGCACCCCGCAAGGCCCTGTCGCAATCCCTGCGGCAGAGGTGTTTTTCTGATACGAGGCTCTCATGCTTTTGGCCATCGACTGCGGCAACACCAACACCGTGTTTTCGATCTGGAATGGTGCACGG
>CAZCFC010000516.1:0-1597 GCA_964497815.1 uncultured Cypionkella sp. | reverse complement strand
CGCAGCCCACCGGGGGCCGCTATGACGGCGTGCTGGGCGTGCTGGGCGCGCTGGAGGTGGTGCGCACGATGAACGACCTTGGCATCAAGACCCGGCACCCGATCGTGGTGACGAACTGGACCAATGAGGAAGGCGCGCGCTTTGCCCCGGCGATGCTGGCAAGCGGCGTGTTCGCGGGGTTGCATTCACAGGACTATGCCTATGCGCGCACGGACACGGACGGGCTGCGCTTTGGGGATGAGCTGGCGCGGATCGGCTGGGTGGGATCTGAGGTGGTTGGCGCGCGCAAGATGCATGCGATGTTCGAATTGCACATCGAACAGGGGCCGATACTGGAGGCCGAGGGGCGCGAGATTGGCGTCGTGACTCACGGGCAAGGGCTGTGGTGGCTGGAAATCACGCTGACGGGCCGGGATGCCCATACCGGTTCCACCCCGATGGCCATGCGGCTGAATGCGGGGCTGGGGATGGCGCGGATCACCGAGCGGGTGCATCAGATCGCGATGGCGCATCAGCCGGGGGCGGTGGGCGCGGTGGGGCAGGTCAAGGTTTTTCCCAACAGTCGCAATGTGATACCGGGGAAGGTGGTGTTCACGGTGGACGTGCGCAGCCCCGATCAGACCAAGCTGGACCTGATGCGCGGCGAGGTGGAACGCGCGGCTTATGCGGTGGCGGCAGAGCTGGGCCTGGGCTGTTCGATCGAAGCGGTTGGCCATTTTGACCCGGTGACGTTCGATCCGGGTCTGGTTGGCGTGGTGCGGGGGGCTGCGGAAAAGCTGGGGCTTTCGCACATGGATATCATCTCGGGCGCGGGCCACGATGCCTGCTGGATCAACCGGGTGGCCCCGACGGTGATGATCATGTGCCCCTGTGTGGGCGGGCTAAGTCACAACGAGGCCGAGGAAATTTCGCCCGAATGGGCGGCGGCGGGGACGGATGTGCTGTTCCATGCGGTCTGTGAGGTGGCGGGGGTGGTGGGGTGAGGCAAAGCACCAGACACCACGCCGCCCCGGACTTGATCCGGGGCCTCAGGTCACAGGGAGGACCCCATGGGCTATTTCGTCTACATCATGGGGTCACGTCCGGGCGGGGCACTTTATACCGGCTCGACAAACAACTTGCGCCGCCGCGTCGACGAGCATCGCTCCAAACTTCTGCCGGGGCATACTGCCAAATACAATATCACCCATCTTTACTGGTTCGAAGAATGGCCGACTTACGGCGAAGCTTTGCAGCGCGAACTGCGGATCAAGGGGTGGAAACGCGCTTGGAAAGACAAGCTGATACTGGAAGTGAACCCCGATTGGCGCGACGTCAGCGCGGATATTCCATTCTGAGCGATGAGGCGAGGCCCCGGATCAAGTCCGGGGCGGCGCGGGATTGGTTGAGGAGACTTACGAAATGACCACAGTCATCAAGAACGGCACCATCGTTACCGCTGATCTGACCTACAGGGCCGATGTGCTGGTGGATCAGGGCAAGATTATTCAGATCGGGCAAGGGCTTGCGGGCGATAAGACCTTGGATGCCACGGGGTGCTACGTGATGCCCGGCGGGATTGATCCGCATACGCATCTGGAGATGCCCTTCATGGGCA
>CAZCFC010000515.1:0-1599 GCA_964497815.1 uncultured Cypionkella sp. | reverse complement strand
TTCGAACGAACCGGGCTATTACAAGGCTGGCGATTTCGGCATCCGGATCGAGAACCTGGTGCTGGTGGAACGGCGGACAATCGATGCGGCCGAAGGGGAATACCTCGGCTTTGAAACGCTGACCTTTGCGCCCTTCGACCGCCGACTTATCCTGACCGCGATGCTGTCGCCCGGGGATCGTGACTGGCTGAACGCCTACCACGCCGAGGTGGTGTCCAAACTGTCGGCGCGTCTGTCTGCCAAAGCGCTGGCCTGGTGTCAGGCCGCCTGCGCTCCGATCTGACAGGTGGTCTGTCTGCGAAAACCCTGCCCTGCATCAGGCGGGGTTTTCGTGGAAAAAAGGTCAGGCTGCCGCCGCAACCTTGCGGATACGCTCGACCATCGCCCGCACCCCGTTCGAGCGTTGCGCAGAGAGATGCTCATTCAATCCCAGACGGCCCAGTTCGGCATGGGCGTCAATTCGGGCGACGTCAGCCAGCGGCACGCCAGAATACAACGCATGCAGCACAGCGATAAGCCCACGCACAATCATCGCGTCGGATTCGCCCTGAAAATCAAACCGCCCGCCGTCAATCATCGGACGCAGCCAGACCTGACTGGCACAGCCATCGACTTTCAGCGCGGGCACTTTGAAACTGTCGTCAAGCGGCGGCATTGCTTTGCCCAGATCAATCACATGACGATAGCGGTCTTCCCAATCGTCCAGAAATTCAAACGTCTCGGCAATCTCTTCAAAAGCGGGGGTGGCCATGGCACGGTTCCTTTTCGCTGACAGGTAGCGCCTTGTCCGCTGGAAATCCAGCCCGCTGCTGGTGTGACCGAAATCGGGACTGACGGGCCAGCACCACCACGCCTGCCGGGGCAAACCGGCATCAAGCTGCGATGCCGGATGTTTTGGCGCTTTGGCGGCTTGCGAACAAGGTCTTGCGGCGCGCGCCCGCCAATCCATCGCGCAAACGACACCAAAAGACGCCTTCCGATTGCGCAATCGCGGGGTCAGGCCCCCCCGGATGCCCTTCAAGGACGCAAGGCGGCGTGGCAATGCGGTTTTGAAGCCCGCTGCGACTGCATGTGGCATGGTGTTTCTGGCAGCGGTTTGCACAGCCCCTGCGCAGCGGATGATGCCGCCCGTCCTGCGGGGACAGAGCAGACCAGCGTTTCATATCCCGATCCGCCGCTGCCAACGCATGGTCTGGCACGACACAACCCGAAAGTCAGGGCGGTGCGACGTCTGCAACACTGACTGACCGGGGGCTTTTGCACCGCCTGAAACCGACGGCTTTCCAAAAGCCGCTGCGTGCTTTAGGGAAAGAGCGTCAACTAGGAGTGCCCGGATGCGCCTTCCCCTGATCGCTGCTCTGCTTGCCGCAACGGTACTGACCGCCTGTGGCGGCTTTCGCGACTCGCGCCTGAACCCGATGAACTGGTTTGGCCGCTCGCAACCCGCCGAACAGGTGCAGGCCGCGGCCGCCCCCACAGATCCGCGCGCGTTGGCGGATCAGGTTCTGACGATGACGGTGGAACCCTATCCCGGAGGGGCCATTGTACGCGCCACTGGCCTGCCCCCCACCCAAGGTTATTGGGAGGCCGAACTGGTGG
>CAZCFC010000514.1:0-1613 GCA_964497815.1 uncultured Cypionkella sp. | reverse complement strand
AAGGACGAAATACTTCAGACCGGCTTCGGTTGATTTGATGCTGTCCCGCCGGATGGCCGCCACCACATACAGCGCCAGCGATTGCAGTTCCAACCCCATGTACAGCGTCATCAGATCGCCCGAGGACACCATCACCATCATGCCGATGGTCGCAAGCGCAACCAGCACAGGATACTCAAACCGCGCCAGGTCGCGCCGCGCCATGTAATCCTGCGCCATCACCAACACTCCGGCGGCCGACAGCAGGATCACCACCTTGGCAAAGCGCGCGAAGGCGTCATCGACGAACATGCCGCCAAAGGCCACATTCGTCCCCTGCCCGGCAACGGCGATCCACAGCGCCAGCGCCACAAACAACCCTGCCGTGGCCCAGGTGACGGCCCCGGTCAGCGCGTCCTTGCCTGCGTAAACCGTGAACAGCAACGCTGACAGGGCATAAAGCGCCACGATCACTTCGGGCAGGACGATAGAGAAATCTAGGGAAGTCATCTAAGGCGTCCTTCAGTGCGTGGCCACTTCCCCGACAACGGGGAGAGCAGCGTGGTAATCAGCGACAAGTTGCGAAACCGAGGGACCGATGATGTCGGTCACAAGGGCAGGATAGACCCCCAAAAGCAGGGTCATGACGATCAGGGGCGCGAAGATTGCGCGCTCACGCCGGCTCATGTCCTGAATGGTCATCAGCGATTCCTTGACCAGCGCGCCAAAGGTGACGCGGCGGTAGAGCCACAGCGCATAGGCCGCCGACAGGATCACGCCAGAGGTGGCGATCGCGGCAATCACGGTGTTGACCTGGAAAATCCCCATCAGCGTCAGGAATTCCCCGACAAAGCCCGATGTGCCCGGCAGGCCGACGTTGGCCATCGTGAAGAACATGAAGACCAGGGCATAGGCGGGCATCCGGTTCACCAGCCCGCCATAGGCGTCGATGTCGCGGGTGTGCATGCGGTCATAGATCACGCCGACACACAGGAAAAGCGCCCCCGAGATGAAGCCGTGGCTGATCATCTGAAAGATTGCGCCATCAACGCCTTGTTGGTTGGCCGCGAAAATCCCCATGGTGACATAGCCCATGTGGGCCACCGACGAATAGGCCACCAGCTTTTTCATGTCCTGCTGCACAAGGGCCACAAGCGATGTGTAGACGATGGCAATTGCCGACATCCACAACACCAGATCGGTCATCACATAGGTGCCGACCGGGAACATCGGCAGGCTGAACCGCAGAAAGCCGTAGCCGCCCATCTTCAGCAAGATCGCCGCCAGCACCACAGAGCCCGCCGTCGGAGCCTGAACGTGCGCATCCGGCAACCATGTATGCACCGGCCACATCGGCATCTTCACGGCAAAGCTGGCGAAGAACGCAAGGAACAGCAGTGTCTGCAAGCCCCCGGTGACGGTCATGCCCAGCACGGCCACAGGGTCGGACGAGAAGTCGAACGACATCAGCGTCGGGATGTCGGTGGTGCCTGCCGCGAAATACATCGCAATCATGGCAACCAACATCAGAACAGAGCCGAGGAACGTATAGAGGAAGAATTTGAACGCCGCATAAATGCGGTTCACCCCGCCCCAGATGCCGATGATCAGGAACATCGGGATCAGGCCGGCCT
>CAZCFC010000513.1:0-1615 GCA_964497815.1 uncultured Cypionkella sp. | reverse complement strand
AAGGCGTCATAGCGCTGTTTGGTCACGAAGAAATCGGCGGCGTGGAACACCAGACCGATTTCGCCACCATCCGGACCAAGAGCCTTGGCCATCAGGTGTGCGGCAGCCACGCCGTTGCCATAGTTGTCGGCAGACACCACCGAGACGTAATCGGGGCCCGCCACAAAGCCTGCCGGAACGTTGTCCATGAACACCAGCTTTGCGCCCGCCTCATGTGCGGCACGATAGGCGGCGGCGGTGGCGGTGGGGTCGGTCGGGATCGACACGATGATGTCGGGCGACTGCGCCATGATGGTTTCCAGATCGCTGACCTGCTTTTCGGGCTTGAAGCCCGCGTCGGTCACGGCGATCACTTCGATGCCCATCGCGGCGAACTGGGTTTGCAGCCCGTTGATCTGTGCGCGGCTCCAGTCGTTGCCGCCGTAGTGCATCACGATGGCAGCCGTGGCGCCCATCTCTTTGATCTTGGCCAGTTCTTCATCACTCAGCACCACATCGGATGCGGGCGAGGGGTCTTCACCGCTTGGCCCTTTGGACAGAACGGTTTCCTGCAGCTTTGCAAGGGCCTCGTCAGGACCGGCAAAGGCCGGAGCGCCTGCGCCCAAGGCAATCGCGAAGGCTGTGGCGGAACACATAAGGGTTCGTCTGGTCAACATAGCTTCTTCCTCCCAGAGAAGTTGTGGGGTTGCCCCCGTTTGGTGGGCCGGCGGTCTAGCCCGCAATCGCCCGTTTCAGGTAATCCATGCTCAGCTGCGCGCCCGCCGCAGGGTCGGGCCAGGCGTCAAGCTCGGCGCAGACCCAACCGGCAAAGCCGATATCCTTCATTGCCTGAAGGATCGGGCCGGTCGGCACATCGCCCCGGTCCAGCGGGGTGAAGGCGAAGGGGGCGCGCTGAAATCCCTTCAGATGCACATAGCTGATGCGCGACGCATGATCGCGGATCAGTTGGGCCGGATCGCCACCGGCTGCGGCCAGATGGGCCGTATCGGGGCAGAAGTCGATGGCGGTCAGATCAAAGATCTTGGCCACTTCGGCCGGACCCTCGACGATGGTCGAAAGGTGCGGGTGGTAATGCGCCCGCAAGCCCCGCGCCTCGGCCAGCGCCTTGACGCGGTCAAGGGCTGCGCCCAGCTTGTGAAAGTCGGGTTCGCGCGTGCCGTCAAAGCGTTTCGCACCGCCCCCCACCACCAGATGCGGCGCGCCCAGTTCTGCCGCGCGGTCTGCGGCGCGGGTCACGCGGGCCAGTTCCTCGGGCAGGATGTCGTCGAAGATGAAGTTGCCGCCCGCATAGGTCGCAACCAGTTCCAGCCCGTTATCGGCCAGCATCCGGCGCATCGCCTCGGGGGTATGGTCCAGCAGGTTGCCGTCGAACAGTTCAACCCCTGCATAGCCCGCGGCGGCAATATCCGCAAAGGCGCGGTCCATGTCGCCAAAGGTGCGATACCGCAGTTGGGTGATCGAGGTGACACCCACCGCATCGCCCCCAAGGCTGCCCCAGCAATTGGCGTGATAGGCCAGCTTCCAAGCTGTCATGGTCATCCCTCCCTTCGTGTTTCGGCGGCCTCCTCCGGCCGTGTGACCTTTGCTTAGGCAGAGATTCGGATTGGGTCAATAT
>CAZCFC010000512.1:0-1617 GCA_964497815.1 uncultured Cypionkella sp. | reverse complement strand
GCCGAAATTCTGGCGTCGGTGAAGATGTAGACAAGCAGGGTGGCCATGTCCGGGGCGATCATGCCCGACCCTTTGGCGATGCCGGCAATCCTGATCTCGCCACCCTCACCCTGCACCGTTGCAGCGGCACCCTTGGGGAAGGTGTCGGTGGTCATCATGGCAAGTGCGGCCATATCAATCGCGTCCTCGCGCAGACCGGCCACCAGATCGGCCACTTTGGCGGTGATCTTGTCGTAGGGCAGGGGTTCGCCAATCACGCCCGTGGACGACGAAAACACCCGGCTTGCCGGAATGCCCAAAGCCTGCGCCACGCTGCCTGTGACAGCCGCCACCGCTTCATCCCCGACCTTGCCGGTGAACGCGTTCGAGTTGCCAGAGTTCACGACAATCGCAGCCCCGACATCGCCCGCCACCGTCATCGCCAGCTTGGTCTGACAGTCGCGCACGCAGCCCGAACGGGTGGACGACCGGGTAAAGGCCCCGGCCATCGCGGTTCCGGGCGCAAGACGCACCAGCATCACGTCTTTGCGGTTCTGATATTTGATCCCGGCCTCAACAGCCGAAAACTCGACCCCCGCAATCAGCGGCAAGGTCGGAAAGCACGCGGGGGCAAGCGGCGAAACCGGCTTGGCCTTTTTCACCGGGGCAACCGATGGCAGCGCCTGCGCCGCCTTCAGTTCCTTTTTCAGGCCTTTTGCAATGGCCTTCCAGTCTTTCTTGCCCATGGTCTTGTCCCCGCGCGTCAGATCATTTGTCCAGCAGAGTTAGGTCGCTCAGCAGCGCCGGGTCAATCCCTTCGCCGGGCTTCTCGACCTTTGCGGCATCGGTCAGGGCTTTGACATGGGCCTCGACGGCCTTCTGCTCAATTTCGGTGGCCAGTTCGTCGCGCAGATCGTCCAGCGTCGGCTGTGTGGCCACGCGGGTTTCCTTGACCAGAATCAGGTGAAAGCCGAAGTCCGACTTTACCGGTTCCGAAACCTTGCCCATTTCGGCCGCAACCACGGCATCTTCGAACGGCTTCACCATCGTGCCCAAGCCGAACCAACCCAGATCGCCGCCATTTGCACCCGAGCCGGTGTCGGTTGAATTCACTTTCGCCAGCTCGGCAAAATCTGCGCCGCCGTCCAGTTGCGCCTTCAGCTCTTTCGCCTTTTCTTCGGTTTCCACCAGAATGTGGGACGCCGAATATTCGGTCTGCGGTGCCGCATCCTTGAAGCGGGCGTCATAGGCCGCCTGCAATGCAGCGTCCGTCACGGCCCCGGCGACAACTGATTGCAGCGCCACGTTCGAAATATAGCCGCGCTGGTCATTTTCCATTTGCAGCGCGTCACGCTTGGTCACTTTGTCGGCCAGCGACTGTTGCAGCGCGGTTTGCTGGATCAGCTGGTCCAGAATCCCCTTGAACAGGGTTTCATTCGGCAGGCTCTTGTACTGTTCGGGCAGGCTGTCGCGGGCGACGATCATGTGTCCCAGCGTAATGTTCGTGCCGTTGACGGTGGCGACCACCGTGTCGGCGGTGGTGTCTTGTGCCAGTACGGGCAGCGCCAAAGTTGCCGCAAGCGCGATTCCAGCGATAAACTGCATTGCTTTTGCCATCTCACACTCTCCTGATCGGTC
>CAZCFC010000511.1:0-1630 GCA_964497815.1 uncultured Cypionkella sp. | reverse complement strand
GAATACGCCGCGAAAGGGCTGACGAGACATGTTTGGGGATATCGGCTGGGCCGAAATGCTGCTGATCGGCGTGGTGGCGCTGGTGGTGATCGGGCCTGAGGATTTGCCTGACATGTTCCGGCAGTTGGGCCGCTTTACCGCCAAGCTGCGGCAGATGTCGCGCGAGTTTTCGCGCGCCATGGAACAGGCGGGCAGGGATTCAGGTGTCAAGGACGTGGCCAAGGATCTGCGGGCGCTGACGTCACCTGCGGCCACCGGATTGAACAAGGTCAAAGAGGCGGCGGATCGGGTCGAAAAATGGGATCCGATCAAGAATGCGGCCAAGCCGACGGTGGCGGCCAAGCCTGCCGCACCGGCACAACCCGTGGTGCCGGCATCCGTTGCGCCCGATGCCGTGCCCGCTGCCGTTGCCGTGCCCGCTGCCGTGCCAGTGGCGGCGGCACCTGCCGTGCCGGTTGCCGTGCCGGTCGGCGCGCAAACGCAGGCCTTGTTTGACAAGAAGGCCGCGAAAGCCGCGATCTTGCAAGACACGGCAGAAAAGCTGAAGGCGGTTGATCAGGGCCGCACCAACCTGACCGCCGACTTGACCGCCAACCCGATCAAGTTGGAACAGACCGCTGCCACTGCCCCCCGCAAGGCACGCGTCGATGCCGCAAGTCAGGCCGAGCCCGTCGCCGCAAAACCCCGCGCCCCGCGCAAGACCAAGAAGGCGGATGAGGCATGAGCCACACCGATGACGTCGAAAGCAGTGCCGCACCACTGATCGAACATCTGAAAGAGCTGCGCAATCGCATCCTGATCTCGGTCGGGGTGCTGCTGGTGACATGCATCATCGGCTATCTGCTGTGGATCCCGATCTTTCACATCCTGTCGGTGCCGATGTGCGAGGCGATGGCCGCCGAGGGGCAGAAATGTCAGTTCGTGCTGATCAAGCTGCAAGAGGGTTTCTTCGTTGCCGTCAAGATCGCGGTCTGGGCCGGGTTCGCCATGGCCTTTCCGATCATCGCCTATCAGCTGTGGCGGTTCGTGGCACCCGGGCTTTACAAGAATGAAAAGCAGGCATTCCTGCCGTTCCTGCTGGCATCGCCTGCGATGTTCATCGCCGGGTCTGCCTTTGCGTATTACCTGATCCTGCCGGGGGCCTTCGCGTTCTTCTTGTCCTATCAGGGCGATTTCGGGGCGGCGATGAACCCCGATGCGGTGCCTGCCGTCAAGGATGTGGCGGCGGCTGCCACCGATGCCGGGGTGATGTACCAAGGGTCGGTGGAAAGCTTTCTGTCGCTGACCATGCAGTTTGTGATGGCCTTTGGCCTGTGCTTTCAGCTTCCGGTTCTGCTGACGCTGATGGGCAAGGCCGGGATGATTTCGGCCTCTGGTCTGCGGGCAACGCGGAAGTACGCGGTGGTTGCGATTCTGGCGGTGGCGGCGGTGGCCACGCCTCCGGATGTGATGAGCCAGTTGATCATGTTTTTCGCGGTCTACCCGCTGTACGAGGCGTCAATCCTGCTGATCTCGCGGTTTGAAAAGACCCGTGAGGCACAAGAGCGCGCAGACGGCACCTGGGTTGATGAGGACGAAGACGCGGCATGACCGAACTGGAACGCATTGCGGCGGCGCTGGAGCGGTTGGC
>CAZCFC010000510.1:0-1637 GCA_964497815.1 uncultured Cypionkella sp. | reverse complement strand
GGACAACGGTTTTCTGCCGAAGTGATCCAGCACCTTGGCGCACGTCTGCCAAAGGCTCTTGTCCCGCCCCTGCCCTGACTTGGTTCAACCAAGCCGCATGCGGATCAGTCTGACCAGTTCGAACAGCAGATGGTGCAGGTCGTCACAAGCGGCCCCCGGACCGCACCATACACAGGCGTTTCTTGTCTTGGTTTGCTTTCGAAAATACTCATGGAAAAATCCGGGTGTTTTGCCCGCTCGACTGGCGAATAGAAAGGCTGACGGCTGTACGGGTCTCGGGCGGGGGGGCGATGCGGTTTTCCAGCCAGTCCACCACCGTTTGCGCGGCTTGCACGCCGATCCCGGCAATATCACAGCGGACGGACGAAAGCGATGGATAGGCTTGGGCCACCTCTTCGATATCGTCGAAACCCATGATGAGAAAGTCTTCCCCCACCCGCCAGCCGACCTCGTGGCAACCCGAAAGCATGCCTAACGCCACAAGGTCATTGAAGCACACCGCCGCATCCACACCCGCACTGTCGGCAAACAGTTGGCGCGCGGCGTTGCGGCCAAAATCGCGGCTGGCTTTGCCGGTCATGATGATCGGCTCCAGCCCCTCTTCGGCAAGCACCTCCAGATATCCGGCTTTACGTTCTTCGGTGACAGCCCGGCCATCCAAGCCGCCGACAAAGGCGATGCGCCGGGCACCTGCCGCAATCAGATGCCGTGTCGCCTCGCGGCTGCCCGTCAGATAGTCGGGCGCGATCAGCGGGAAAAGGTCCAACCGCTGATCCACCCGGCGCAGCATTTGCATGGTGGGAATGCCGCCGCGCGCAATGGCGTCAAAGGTGGCGACCGTATCGCCATAGGCGGGGCAGATGATCAGCGCCGATACCCCGTGTTCGATCATGGACCCCACGACCTGATCCTGCAATTCGGGGCTTTCGTCGGTATTGGCAATCACCGTTGAATAGCCCCGCTCGGCCAGCGCCATTTGCAGCGAAGTCGCAAATTCAGTGAAGAACGGGTTGCGCAGATCGTTGATCACAAGGCCGATCAACCCGGCATTCGACATGCGCATGTTGGCCGCAGCACGGTTGTAGACATAGCCGATTTCGGCCATCGCCTTGCGCACCAGCACCCGGGTTTCTTCGCGCACAGAGGGGCTGTTTTGCAGCACAAGGCTGACCGTCGATTTTGAAATGCCCGCGTGCTTTGCCACGTCGATAATGGTCGGTCGGCGGTTGATGTTCATCTGGTCCAAACCCATCGCTTTGCTTGCAGAAACCTTGTCGCCTAACACAGAAAGACGCCAGAGTTTTGTGGTGGTGCGAGGCTCAGGTCACGGGGACCGAGACGGGTAGGTCGAAGCACAAGATGCCTTCTTTGCCACCAACTGCCGCGGCAACCAGCTTGGCCCCCAATACCTGATGTTCCGGGTGATCCTGATAGGCCTGAAGAGCAGCCCAGTCAGAAAAATCCACAACGAAGCCATGCATATAGCCGCGTTCCATTTGCTCGGGGCTTTCGCTTTTGCCTGCGGTGATCGCCAGCAATCCGGGAACCTTGCCGTTGATCGCGTGCAACTCGGTAAAGAGATCGGAGATCAGGCCTTCGGACTGGGAGGGAAGAAACCGGATAAGAACGATGTGACG
>CAZCFC010000509.1:0-1643 GCA_964497815.1 uncultured Cypionkella sp. | reverse complement strand
GTGCGCGGCATTCGCGTCGGCGCCGGCGACAAGGTGGTGTCGATGTCGATCATCCGGCATTTTGAAGCCGATCCCGCCGAACGCGAAGCCTATCTGAAACAGCGCCGCCTGATGGCGGGTGCCGTCGATGAGGTCGAGGCCGATGAGGACGAAACGACCGTCGAGGTGGGGCAGCTTTCGACCGACCGCTATGCCGAAATGTCGGCGGCCGAAGATCTGATCCTGACCATCACCACCGCAGGATCGGGCAAGTTGTCGTCCAGCCACGATTATCCGGTGCGCGGGCGCGGCGGAATGGGCGTCAAGGCGATGGACGGCGCCATGCGGGGCGGACCGCTGGTTGCGTCGTTCAAGGTCGAACTGTCGGATCAGATCATGCTGGCGACCAGCACCGGCCAGTCGATCCGGGTGCCCGTGGATCAGATTTCCTTCCGGTCGCGCTCGGCGGGCGGGGTGAAGGTGTTCAACACCGGAGGCGATGAAGAAGTCGTGTCGGTGGCGCGCGTGGCCGAACAAGGTGACGACTGAGCTTGTGGCGCGGCTGGCGATGCTGGCCGCGCAAGGGCGCTGCGAAACCTACGGCGAGATGTCGCGGGTGTTGGGGCTGCGGATCGGGGCTTTGACGGCGGCGCTGGAAGAGCTGATGGCGGCTGATGCGGCGGCGGGGCAGCCCTTGCGCGCCGCACTGTGTGAAGGGCGGCTTGCTGGCGGACTGCCAGCGCGCGGTTTTTTCGAGAAAGCCGCCGATCTGGGTTTTGATGTGTCGGACCAGGCAGGTTTTGTGGCCCGGCAGCGGGCGGGCCTTTTCAGTCGGAAGGCTTGAGGGTATGTCGCCAAGACCGGGGGTTTCACCCCCAGACCCCCAGGATATTTGTGCCAGTATGAAAGGCAGAAGATGACGCAGACGCTTCACATCATTGGCGGCGGCATGGCCGGATCAGAGGCGGCATGGCAAGCGGCAGAAATGGGCGTGCGCGTGGTGATCCACGAAATGCGCCCTGCGGTGGGAACATTTGCCCACCGCACCGGAAGTTTTGCCGAGATGGTCTGCTCGAACTCGTTCCGATCCGACGACGATCAGCAAAACGCGGTGGGCTTGCTGCATTGGGAAATGCGGGCGGCGCGCGGGTTGATCATGGAAATGGCGCAGGCGCACCGTTTGCCTGCGGGTGGGGCGTTGGCGGTAGACCGCGATCCCTTTGCCGAGGCGGTGACGGCAAGACTGAACGCGCATCCGCTGATTTCCGCGTCTTTTGAAGAGGTGACCGAGCTACCCGATCAGGGCAACTGGATTGTCGCAACCGGTCCCCTGACCTCGGGCAGCCTTGCCAACAGCATTCGCGCTGCAACCGGGGCGGATGCTTTGGCGTTTTTTGACGCGATTGCGCCGATTGTTTACGCAGAGTCGGTCGATATGTCGGTGGCATGGATGCAAAGCCGCTATGACAAGGGCGACACGGCCGAAGAGCAGACCGCCTATATGAACTGCCCGATGGACCGTGATCAGTATCACGCCTTCATCGACGCGCTTCTGGCTGCGGAAAAGACCGAATTCCATGAGGGTGAGACCGCCGGATATTTCGATGGGTGCCTGCCGATCGAGGTGATGGCGGAACGGGGACGCGAGACGCTGCGCTTTGGTC
>CAZCFC010000508.1:0-1664 GCA_964497815.1 uncultured Cypionkella sp. | reverse complement strand
GGGCTGCAGCCCCACTGCGCCCATCACACCCCGGATCGCAACGCCCCCCCACCCCAACGTCATGACGCAAGCCATACGCAGACCCTACGCGCGCCACACCCAAATCACACCCTCTTTGTCAACGATGACAGCCACTTACCCCCAACCTACCGCTCTGCCCAACCTACCGCTCAGACGGTATCGCATAGGTCAAACCCGCCCGCGCCACTGGCTCGGCCACGCCCTGCGAATACAGCAGCACATCCCCCACCGCCAACCGCCGCCCCAGCTTCAACAACCGCGCCTCGGCCCGCAGATCCAGCCCGGCGGCAGGCTTGCGCATGAAATCCATGCTGCAATTGGTTGTCACAGCCAATGCCACCGGCCCGATCCGGCTCAGGATCGCCAGATACATCGCCACATCCGCCAGCGCGAACATGGACGGCCCCGATACGGTGCCCCCGGGTCGCAGATGCCGGTCCTGCACCGCCAGGCGCAGCGTCACCCCGGCCATATCGGCCCGCTCCACCACGAACTCCGCCGCCACCTGCCCGAAATCCGCCGCCAGAAACGCCTGTAACTGGCTTGCATCCATCACCAACATGCTTTCCCTCCGCTGCTTGCGCCCCTAAGCTTGGCCAAACCAACGGGGGATGCAATGGTCGATAACATCTTGATACGCCAAGACGAAGCAGGAATCGCGACCCTGACGATGAACGCGCCCGCCAGCTATAACGCCCTTTCAAGCGCCATGATCGCCGCGCTTTGCGCAGAAATCGCGGCGCTGGCGCAGGATACCACCATCCGGGTGGTCATTCTCAAAGGCGCAGGCAAGGCCTTTTGCGCAGGCCATGATCTGAAGGAAATGCAGGCGATGCGCCAAGCCCCCGATCAGGGACGCGCCGCCTTCACCACGCTGTTTGCCGACTGCGCCGCGATGATGCAGGCGCTGTCTGCCCTGCCCCAACCGGTCATCGCCCAGGTTCAGGGCGTGGCCACTGCCGCCGGCTGTCAGCTTGTCGCCTCTTGCGATCTGGCCGTGGCCGCAACCGGCACCCGGTTTGGCGTCAACGGCATCAACATTGGCCTGTTCTGTGCAACCCCCATGGTGGCGCTGACCCGCAAAGTCGCCCCTGCCATCGCATTCGAAATGCTGTTCACCGGCGAGTTCATAGACGCGATCCGCGCGCGTGAAATCGGCCTGCTCAACCGCATTGCGTCCCCCCAAGACCTTGACTCAACAACACAAAATCTGGCCCAGACCCTTGCCGCCAAACTTCCGACCGCAGTGCAAATGGGCAAGACGGCCTTCGCCGCGCAGTCCGGCCAGCCCACCGCCACGGCCTACGCCCGTGCCTGCGCCATCATGGTGGAAAACGTCCTGCTGGACGACACGCGGGACGGCATCAACGCATTTCTGGACAAACGCCGATAGGGCGGGGGATCACCCGGCTGCGACCTGCCTTTGGCGCAACAACCATCCGCCCAAGGCAAGCCCCGCAACCGCCATCGCCAATGAGCTGGCCAACACCACCCCCGGCCCCCCCAGATGCAGCAGCCCCGCCCCGACCGATGGTGCCGCCGCGGTCGCCAGTATCGGGGCCACCGCCACCGCCCCGGAAATCGCTCCAAAGCCGCGCCGCCCCAGAATATCAACCACCAGCATCGGCCGCAGCACAGACAGC
>CAZCFC010000507.1:0-1671 GCA_964497815.1 uncultured Cypionkella sp. | reverse complement strand
AGGCCTATGACCTTGGCAGTCCCCGCGCGGCGATTGCGGCCGGAATTGCGGTTGTGCAGCAACATCCCGAACTGGTGGGTGATCTGACCGGGGCCGAAAACATCTTCCTTGGCCACGAGTCGGCGCGCCCCGGGCTGTTCTCGCGCATCGACCGCCGCGGGCTTCTGGCGCGCGCGCAAGCGCTTTTGTCGCGCTTTCCCATCGACATCGACCTGACACGTCCGGTGGGCGACATGCCTGCCGTTGACCGCGAGATTGTTGCCATCCTGCACGCCCTGCGGCTGGAAAACGCCCGTATCCTGATCCTGGATGAGCCGACCTCGACCCTGACGGAACGCGAAAAGGCGTCGCTTTTCACCATGATGGGGATGCTGAAGGCGCGGGGCATCGCGATCATCTACATCACTCACCGGCTGGAAGAGGTGTTCGAGATCGCCGACCGCTTTACCGTGTTTCGTGGCGGCAGCAACGTCGCCTGTCACAGCGTGGCCGAGGCCCGGCGGCAGGCGATTTCCATCCCCAACCTGATGCTGGATTCCAAGACCGGCCTGACCTTCCCGCCGAAATCCACCACCGCAGGTGAAGTGGTGCTTGACGTGCGCGGGCTGTCGTCGCCCCATTTCAGTGACGTGACTTTCACCGCTCATAAAGGACAGATCACCGGCATCTTCGGGTTGGTCGGTTCGGGCGTGGATGAATTGTCCAAGGCACTGTTCGGGGCCCTGCCGTCGCAAGGCGACATATGCCTGAAGGGACAGGTGTTACGGTTGCGGTCCCCGGCAGAAGCCCTGCGTGCCGGGATCTTCCTGGTGCCCGGCGACCGGCGGTCCGAAGGGCTGACGCTTGGTAGCGATGTCACCTTCAACACCACGCTGGCGCATCTGGGACGGGCGTCTTCTCTGGGCCTGTTGCGCTTTGGCGCCAACCGGCGTGCGGCGCGCGATCTGGCCCAGAAGGTTGACCTGCAGCCCATGCGGCTTGACCGCGCCTTGCGGGGCTTTTCGGGCGGCAACCAACAAAAGGTGGTCATCGCCAAGGGCCTTTTCGCCCAAGCCCAGTGCTATATCTTTGTCGAGCCCACGGTGGGCGTCGATATTGGCGCAAGATCAAAGATTTACGGGCTGATGCGCGAGATTGCCAAAGATGCGGCGGTCATCGTGATTTCTTCGGATTGCGACGAAGTTCACGGCGTGTCGGATAAGGTGCTGGCGCTGTACAAGGGCCGCCCCATTGCGGCCATCACCCGGGATGAACTTTTGCACGCGGGCATCATGGGAGATATGGCAGCATGATCGGTAACCGGCTTTTCGCCTTCGCGGTTCTGGTGGCCGTGATCACAGCTGTGTTTTGCACGCAGAACACAGCATATGTTTCGCTGGCCAACCTGCATGCCCTGATGCGGCACATGTCGGTTCAGGGGCTGGCGGCCCTTGGTCTGACCTTTGTCATCGTCGTGCGCCACACCGACCTGTCCTTTCCGGGCGTGGCGTCTTTGGGCGCCATGACGATGGGCTGGCTGATCGCCATCGGGATGCCGCTGTCGGTGGCGGTGGGCGGCGGCCTTGCGATGGGTGCCGTCGTCGGGCTGATCAACGGGCTGGCGGTGGCGCGTCTGGGTCTGCCCGATATCGTCACGACGATTGCAACCGGTGGGCTGGCGGTCGGGTTTTC
>CAZCFC010000506.1:0-1677 GCA_964497815.1 uncultured Cypionkella sp. | reverse complement strand
GCATTCCGAAATCTGCGCCTGACCACCGGCCGGGGCCTCGAAGGCGATGCCGTAGATGATGACGTCCTGATCTTTGGCCATCGTGCAGATTGCCTGCAACTGTGTATCCATCGCGGTGGTGGCGGTCGGCGTGCGGAACATCGCCATGGCGGCATCGTAGGCGGCCGTCATCGTCGCGGCATCGGTGCCAAGCGCGCGGCCATACATCTGCCAGGCAACATAGGTGACGCGCTGTGCCGCCCAGACCTGTTCCCAGTTCAGGCGGGTCACGCCGGCGCCGCTGTTCCAGGGGGCGGCTTGCCACAGGCTGAGGTGCGGGACCCAATATTTGTCGGCCCCCGCGCGGGCGGCGTGCAGGATGGAATATTGACCATCGCCGGCACTGCGCCAGATCGTTGACGCCCCGGTGCGAAAGCCTGCATTCATGCGATCTTCGGCGAAATGCTGGCCGTCGGTCATCAGAACGATGATCTTCATGACGTTTTCATCGGTGTAGTCAAAGGGGCGGCCGGCAAAGGTGGCGGGCATCAGGCCGGTGGCGGCCATCAGGCCCCGCGACTGGGGATCCAGCAGGGTCACGCCCCATTTCAGGCCCGCGTTGATCGAGGTGGCACCAATCGCCGTCAGCCCGTTGATCTGGTCCTTCAGCAAGGTGGCGTCGTTGTTGGGCAGGCGCACGATGTTGCCGGTCGAGGCCGGGCACCATTTGTTCAGCGGGTGGGGCGTGGCCCAGCCGTCGGTGTTGGCCAGATAGCCCCAGGTCATCCAGGTGTTGGAATAGCTGTCGGCATCGGCCGTCATCGGCATCGCCACCGCAGTGGACATATTGGTGCCAGCATAGGCGCTGGCGGGCAGGTCGATGCAGTTCACATTGGCCACACCGTGCTGATCGGTGGTGTTGAACTGGCTGCGCAAGTTGGGTCCAAGGTTGACCTGACCATTGTAAGGCACCAGCGAGATCGACATGCGGTTGTCCGTATCAGCCGCCAGAACGGTATCGACAAAGGCGCTGGCCGCTGCTTTCAGGTTGTCAATCTTGGCCCCCGCCATCGAGCCGGAGACATCCAGAACCAAAGACAATTCGATATTGGTGATGCTTTGCACGGCGGATGCGCCTGCGACGGCGTCCATCTTTTCAATGCCGATCATGTGCAGAAAGAACGGTCTGGTATCGGCGCGCCCACGGGTTGTGACCTGACGCAGGTTCATGCCTGCGACCACCTGCACATCCTGCAGCATGCCGGCCATCCCGGCCTTGGAGACGCAATCGCGCACCACGGTTTCGGGCACCAGTTCCTGATCCAGTGCCGCCGCCATCAGCGTGCAGCGGTCCAACGTGTTCTGCAGCGCCGTCCGGGTGGTTTCGTAGCGTGTCACGTCGATGGCAACACCCGCCATGATCACCATCAGGAAGAACAGGCACAGCGCAAATACGGTCAGCGACCCCTCTTCGGATTGACCAAAACGGCGCAGCGCCTTTGCCTGGGGATGGGGGGAGATTGCACAAACCATGATCACTTCCTGACTTCAACATCGAAGGTGCTGCCCCCGCAAACACATTCTTTCGCCACATCGCTGACCATAAGTTGTGGCGAAATTGTGGCGAAAGCGGCGGTGGCGCGACAAGTTCCGGATCGGTGGAAACGGTGGGTGCATGGGCGAAGAATTGTCGGTTTT
>CAZCFC010000505.1:0-1689 GCA_964497815.1 uncultured Cypionkella sp. | reverse complement strand
TACCCTGTCCAGTACCAGCAAGGGTTTGTCCTGCGGCCCCGACATCACGATCTGTCCGCGCAGGGGCGTCACATCAATCAACCGAAACCAGCGGCCCCAGCCACCCTCGGGGGCCAGGTTTTCCAGCCCTTCCGTCACAGGATGGCGTTGGCCCAGTGCGGTCAGCTTGGGTTTATAACCTTCCTCGATGACCTGCGATGTCGGCTCTACCGGCAGGATTTCCGCCAGGGGAGAGCGCCAAAGACTGTCCACCGCGCCAAACTCGGCACCGGCGGCCACCAGAACCGTGCCGCCATTCTTGACGTATTGTACAACGTTATCAATGTATTCCATTGGAAGGATGCCGCGCATCCGATAGCGGTCAAAGATGATCAGATCGAATTCACTGATTTTTTCGACGAACAATTCGCGCGTGGGAAAGGCGATCAGCGACAGCTCTTCCACCGGTACGCCATCCTGCTTTTCCGGCGGGCGCAGGATGGTGAAATGCACCAGATCGACCGACGGGTCGGATTTCAGCAGATTGCGCCATACCCGTTCGCCTGCGTGCGGCTCGCCCGAAACCAGCAAGACCCGCAGCCTGTCGCGGACGCCGTTCACCTGCACCACGGCGGCGTTGTTGCGGTCGGTCAACTCGCCCACCACCCCGTCTACCCTGAATTGCAGCACATTCATGCCGGCATGGGGCAGGCGCACCGGCAGTTCAAGGTCTTCGTTCACGGGCACGCTGAAGGTCATCGGTTCGTCCGCATCCACGGTGATCGTCAGATCAACCTGACCGGATTGGCCGGCGGGCACTGCGCCTTGATCGTCGATCTTCAGTTTCAGGATGAATTCCTCGCCCATGATCGCAAAGGCAGGGGCGTCCGTGATGACCAGACGGCGGTCCCAATCGGTTGCACGGCCTGTCAGCAGCACATGCAGCGGGGCGGGCAGGGCCGGGGCCAACCCCAGATCATGCACCTGACCATCGGTGACAAGGATCGCCCCGGCGATCCGCGCGCGGGGTTCCTCGGCCATAGCTTCGGCCAAGGCGGTCATGGCCAAAGTGCCCGCGTCTTCGGGGCCGTCGCCAAAGGGCACGATGCGCAGCTCGGTGTTTTCCAGCGCTGCAACCTCGGCCTTGATGGCCGCCACGGCCTGTGCCGATTGCGAGGTACGGTCCGACAGGGCCTGGCTTGCACTTTCATCCACCACCAGAATGACGATGTCGGACAGGGGCTTGCGATCTTCTTCCTGCAAGGCCGGGTTGGCCAGGGCCAGCCCCAGCACCGTCATCGCCACCCCCCGCAACGGCCAGCCGCGCAACCCACGCCACAGTGCAAACACCACCAACGCCACCGCAACGGCGCACAGCGCCCAGATCAGGGGCAGCGGCAACAGCGGATCAAAGACAACGGTGCGGTTCATTCCCCCAGCCTTTCCAGCAGGGCAGGCACATGCACCTGATCCGACTTATAATTACCGGTCAGCACATGCATCATCACATTGATGCCGAACCGGTAGGCAATCTCGCGCTGTTCCTCGCCTGCATAGCCGCGCCCGACCGGGAACATCTGTGCGCCGTTTGCATCCACAGCCCAAGCCGCCGCCCAGTCGTTTCCGCCGATGATCACCGGGGTGACACCATCGTTCAGGTTGCGAAAGGGCATGCCCTCGGTCTGTTCCGCGGCGCGGTCTGATGCCTCG
>CAZCFC010000504.1:0-1693 GCA_964497815.1 uncultured Cypionkella sp. | reverse complement strand
GCCTGCGCCGGGGCCTTTGGCGTTGATCTCGGGTGTGTGGATCTTGCGGCCGAACAGGGTCTGCACACAGCCGTTCTTCTGCGCAAACGCGACAGTGTCGGCCATGTATTCCTTGATGCCCGGGAAGCGTTCAAAATAGCGGTCGATGAATCCCTGCGCCTCGGACCGCGGAATGCGCAGATTGCGGGCAAGACCAAAGCCTGAAATCCCATAGATGACGCCAAAGTTGATCGCCTTGGCGCGGCGGCGAATGTCGGATGTCATCTGATCCAAGGGCACGTTGAACATTTCAGACGCGGTCATGGCGTGAATGTCGTGGCCGTCCTTGAAGGCTTGGCGCAGGCTGGGAATATCCGCGATATGCGCCAGAATGCGCAGTTCGATCTGCGAATAGTCCAGCGACACCAACAGCTTGCCCTTGGGGGCCACGAATGCCTCACGGATGCGGCGGCCTTCTTCTGACCGCACCGGAATGTTTTGCAGGTTCGGGTCGGTCGAGGCCAGACGCCCGGTGTTGGCCCCCGCGATGGAATACGAGGTATGCACGCGCCCGGTTTCAGGGTTGATATGGTCTTGCAGCGCGTCGGTGTAGGTCGATTTCAGCTTGGCCAACTGACGCCAGTCCAGCACAAGCCCCGGCAGCTTGTGTTCGGTGGCCAGATCCTCAAGGATATCCGCGCCGGTGCCATAGGCCCCGGTCTTGCCCTTTTCGCCGCCGGGCAGTTGCAGCTTGTCGAACAGGATTTCGCCCAACTGCTTGGGAGAACCGACGTTGAACGGCTGCCCGGCCATCTCTTGTATTTCCGCCTCAAGCCCCGCCATTTTCTGCGCAAAGGCGTTGGACATGCGCGACAGCGTATCGCGGTCCACCTGTATCCCCGCCATTTCCATCCGGGCCAGCACCGGCACCAAAGGGCGTTCCAGCGTTTCATACACTGTCGTCACCCGGGCGCGGTGCAGTTGCGGCTTGAACAACTGCCACAGACGCAGGGTAACATCGGCGTCTTCGGCAGCGTATTTCACCGCATCGTCAATGCCCACGCGATCAAAGGTGACCTGCGACTTGCCAGTCCCCAGCAAGGATTTGATCGGAATCGGCTCATGCCCCAGATATTCCTTCGACAGCGCATCCATGCCATGGCCATTCAGCCCCGCATGCATGGCATAAGACAGCAGCATGGTGTCATCAAAGGGCGCGATGCAAATGCCGTGGCGGGCGAATATCTTCCAGTCATATTTCATGTTCTGGCCGATTTTCAAAACCGAGGCATCCTCCAACATCGGTTTCAACGCGTCCAGAACATCCTGCAACGGCAGTTGCCCCGGCACCAGATCAGAGGCACCAAACAGATCGCCGCCACCCTGTTTGTGACCCAAGGGGATATAGGCGGCCTTGCCCGCATGCACGCACAGCGACACCCCCACCAACTCGGCCTGCATCTCATCCAGACTGGTGGTTTCGGTGTCCACCGCCACATGACCGATCGCATGAATCTCGGCAATCCAAGCCTGCAACTGCGCCATTGTGTTGATGTTTTCATAACCGGCATGGTCAAACGGCAAGCGTTCCGGGGCAGGCGCGTCATCATGTGCGCCCGCCACATGCATGCCCTTGGACTCGTCCAGCACCGGGGTCGCCACTTTCAACCGTTCCGCCACACGGCGCGTCAGGGTGCGGAACTCCATCGCGTTC
>CAZCFC010000503.1:0-1699 GCA_964497815.1 uncultured Cypionkella sp. | reverse complement strand
CAATACCGTTGGTGGTCAGATACAAGGCGCGCGCGCCCAAGGGATTGGTCGGCCCGCCCGGCTGACCTTTTTCCCATTTGGACAGCTCTGGCTTGCGTTCGATCATTTCCGGCGGCGGCGTCCATTTCGGCCAGTTCTGACGTCCCGTGATCAGCGCCTCACCGGCCCATTCAAAGCCTGCCTTGCCGACCGCGATGCCATAGCGGGTGGCCTTGTTCTTGCCCGTGACAAGATAAAGATGCTTTTCGCCCGGGCTGATGATGACGGTGCCGACCGGCTCGGCGGTCGTGTAGGCCACATCCTGACGCTGAAAATCCACCGGCACTTTTTCCACGGGCACAGCGGGCACGGCAAAGCTGCCGTCGTTCATGGCGGCGTACAGCATGGCGTTTTCGCCGGGCGCAGGCGTTGGCGGTGCTGCGGCCACACCGGTTGCACCGGGCATCGGCGCGCCCGGCACGCAGGCCGCAAGCGTCAACGACAGCGCCGTGGCCGTCAGAATTCTAACCGTCAAAAAGCGCATAGATCAGCCCATCACAATGGGGCGGCCCGCACAAGGCCGCCCGGATTCTCTGGTTCAGACGCTAGTGGAGGGCAAAAGCAACGTCAAAGTCCGAAGCTTGCCAAACCATAATATTCACAAAGTCGTGCGCAAATGCCAAAGTTCGGGAAAGAGCTGCACTTCCAGCATGCGGCGCAGGTAAGACACACCCGACGTACCGCCTGTCCCACGTTTGAAGCCGATCACGCGCTCCACGGTGGTCACATGGTTAAAGCGCCAGCGGCGGAAGTAATCCTCGAAATCCACCAGCTTTTCCGCCAGTTCATAGGCCTGCCAATACCGCACGGGATCGCGGTAGACCGTCTCCCACACCTCGCGGACGCCGTCATGGGCGACCCAAGGCTGGCGCAGATCGCGGCTCAGCACCTCGGCCGGTACTGGCAGGCCCGCACGGGCCAGATGGTGCAGCGCCTCGTCATACAGGCTGCGCCGTGCCAGTTCCGCCTCAAGCTTGGCGGTCAGATCGGCGCGGTGGGCGTGGGGTTTCAGCATGGCCAGATTGCGGTTGCCGACTGCGTATTCGACCAGCCGGTATTGCCAGGACTGAAACCCCGACGATTGCCCCAGCCCTTCGCGGAAGGTGGTGTAATCCGAAGGCGTCATCGTGCGCAGCACGTCCCAGGCGTTGTTCAGCTGTTCAAAGATGCGGCTGATCCGGGCAAGCATCTTGAACGCCTCGGGGGCGCGGTCTGAGGCTATCGCGACACGGGCTGCGTTCAATTCATGCAGCGCCAGTTTCATCCACAGCTCGGACGTCTGGTGCTGAATGATGAACAGCATCTCGTCATGCGCGCCCGTCAGCAGGCTTTGCGCCGTCAGGATCTGGTCGATCTGCAGGTAGTCGCCATAAGACATGCGCCCGTCAAAGGACATCTGCGCCCCGTCACCCGCAGGATCATAGGCGCTGTGCATCGGGCATTTGGCATCTGTGGTCATGATCATTCTTTCCTTGCAAAGGTTGGCCCCCGGACAGGGGCGCGTCAGGACGAAGAATGAACAAGGCTGCGGTCCAGCACCGAAAGCGTGCCGATGGTGCGCCACAAGGCGATCCACCCGGCAGGGCGGCACAGGGCGGGCAGGGCTTTCATCTTGTTGAAAATACCCCCGCCGGAGGCTCTTGCCGTCAATGACGGACGC
>CAZCFC010000502.1:0-1704 GCA_964497815.1 uncultured Cypionkella sp. | reverse complement strand
CACGATGCACTCAGAGGTTTTTCGACACCTGAGTGAATTCCAGTTCAACAGGCGTTGCGCGCCCAAAGATCGAGACGGACACTTTCAGGCGGCTGTGCGCCTCGTCCACATCCTCGACCATGCCATCGAAGCCTTCAAACGGGCCGTCGGTGACTTTGACTTTTTCGCCCACATCAAAGCGGATCAGGTTGCGCGGTGCGGCTTCGCCTTCCTCAACCCGGTTGAGGATCTGATTCACCTCGGCATCACGCATCGGCATCGGTTTGCCCTGCGGACCAAGAAAACCCGTGACCCGATTGATCGAAGAGATCAGGTGATACCCACGGCTGGTCATTTCCATGCGGACCAGCACATAGCCCGGCATGAAGCGACGTTCCGACGTCACCTTCTTGCCGCGGCGCACCTCGATCACTTCTTCGGTCGGAACCAGCACTTCGTCGATCTCGTCGCCAAGATTGGCTTCGACAACGGCCGTTCTGATCTGCTCGGCAACTTTCTTCTCGAAATTCGAGAGAACGCTTACCGAATACCAACGTTTGGCCATGCCACTTCCACCTTGTCTGCCCGGCCGCCTCTGCGCCCGAATGTTCTGTTTTTACAGGCGGTTATGCCGCCGTGCCCGGAACAAAAAACAGCGCGCAACACGAATCGCTGCGCGCCTTTGCCCCTTTGGATTGGCGCGGCATACCCTCCTACGCCCCTAAATTCAAGGGAATTCCGACGCTTGGGCCAAGGATGCCTTAGAAGCCGTTGACGATAAGCGTCAGGCCAAAGCGGATTGCCATATCCACCAGGCTGAAAAACGTCGCTGTCAACGCGGCCATGATGAACACCATGATCGTCGTCAGCACCACTTCGCGGCGCGTCGGCCAAGTGACCTTGGCGATTTCGGCCCGCACCTGCTGGATGAACTGTACGGGAGAGGTCTTGCTGGCCATATCGGTTTACCGCGCGTTTCTATTCAGGGATCACTGGCGCGAGATACGCGCATCGGGACGGGAATTCAAGCCGCCTAGCGGGTTTCCACCTGATCGAGGTAATCCCCATAGCCTTCCGCCACCATATCATCGCGATGGACAAAGCGCAGGCTGGCCGAATTGATGCAATAGCGCAGGCCGCCCCGGTCGCGCGGGCCGTCGGGGAAGACATGGCCAAGGTGGCTGTCGCCATGCGTTGACCGCACTTCGATCCGCATCATGCCAAGGCTGCTGTCGCGCAATTCAGTGACATGTGCCGGTTCGATCGGCTTGGTAAAGCTGGGCCAGCCGCAATGGCTGTCGAACTTGTCTGACGAGGCGAACAACGGCTCTCCCGACACGATGTCCACGTAGATGCCGGGCTGATCGTTGTGCAGATAGGCACCAGTACCGGGGCGTTCGGTGCCGTTCTTCTGGGTGACCCGGAACTGCTCGGCGGTCAGGGCGGCAAGGCGGTCTGGCGATTTGGTGTAAGTCATGGCGGCGCTCCGGTTGGCTTGGGCAGAATATGGGTTCCCGCCCCGACATTGCCAGCCCGTTTTCGCAAATCTGTGGGGATGACACAAACCAGCCAGGACGCCCTGCCGCAAGCCGAGCCGCAGCAGCCAACGCGCCTGCGCCAGTTGAAGCGCCGACAATCGGATCAGGACGGGATGTGTCTGAAAGCAGGCTTGGCAGGAGTTGGGGGACTCGAACCCACGACCCTCGGTTTTGGAGACCGATGCTC
>CAZCFC010000501.1:0-1707 GCA_964497815.1 uncultured Cypionkella sp. | reverse complement strand
CTGCGGGTATCGACCCCGACGCGCCCCTTGTGGCAATACCTAGGGCGATTTATGCGAGACGGCGCTGAAACTCGCGGCACGACTCGCTATTCTTTCGCCGCTGCATAGCGAGTAGAAACGCGACGCAACGAGTATGCCATCGCCCGCATCTCTCATCAGTGAACGGTTGCGGCAACTGACCAGGGAGATGGTAGACAACTTTTGCATTAGTAGTTCTGTAGTAGGATTTTGGTGATTAAAAATATCGCAACAAAATCAACAGCTTACAGAATGAAGTGGCAGCCCGTAGGGGAGTCGAACCCCTCTTGCCTGGTTGAAAACCAGATGTCCTAACCGATAGACGAACGGGCCACTGTTCGGTGGTGGGCGGTGTCTAAAACGCGGGCGACTGACTCGCAAGAGGGAAAATGCATGAGGCTTTCAAAAGGTCGCGAATGTCGTGCGGCGGTCGTCAGGCGGGGGCGGCATCTTCCAGACGCAGCTGCACTTTGGTCCGCCCGCCATAGGTGTTTAGTTCCAGGCGGCCCGCCAGATGGAAATGCTGATGCCCTGCATTTTCAAGCGCGGGGCCAAGATTGCTATCGAACGCGCCGAACGCAATCGCCTCGATCCGCGCGCCCATCGCGTCACCGAACGTCAGTTTCAGATGCGATCCGCCCAGCCGCCGCGTGGCGACGGGCATATCGGCAAAGGCAAAGCGTGGGGCGGGGGCTGCGGCGCCAAAGGGGCCAGCCTGCTCTAATTGTTCAACAAAAGCGGTGTTGGCGGCGGTGGGTGCCAGCAGGCTGTCGATCCGCAGATCCTCGCGCCCGCCGACCCCTGCACCCTGTTTCGCCAGCAATTCGCCCAGCCGGTCCATCGCCGCCTCAAGCTTGTCGCGCGCCACTGTCAGACCCGCTGCCATCTTGTGGCCGCCGCCTTTGATCAGCAGACCCTCGATTGCCAGCCGGTGGATGGCCGCCCCCAGATCAACGCCCGACACCGAGCGGGCCGAGCCCTTGCCCTCATCGCCGTCAAAGCCGATCACCACGGCGGGGCGGTGGGCGGCCTCTTTCAGGCGTGCGGCCACGATGCCGACCACGCCGGGGTGCCAGCCATCTCCCGCAGCCCACACCAGCGGGCCCTCCAACCCGCGCATTTCGGCCTGCGCCAGCGCCTCTTCGCGCACGCGCCCTTCGATGTCGCGGCGTTCAGAGTTCAGCAGGTCAAGCCGCTGGGCCAGAGCGGTGGCTTCCAGGGGGTTGTCGGTGGACAAAAGTTTCGCACCCAGATCGGCCTGCCCGATGCGTCCGCCTGCGTTGACACGGGGGCCCAACAAGAAGCCCAATGCATAGGGTGTGGGGGCCTGATCCATCCGCGCGATGTCGGCCAACGCGCGCAGACCGACGCGTTCGCGCCGCGCCATCACCTTCAGACCCTGCCGCACGAAGGCGCGGTTGACACCGATCAGCGGCGCGACATCGGCCACGGTTGCCAATGCCACGAGGTCAAGTAGGGCCATAAGATCAGGGCCTTGCACACCATCGGCGCGCAGTTGGCGGTTCGCCTCGACCAGCATCAGAAACACCACCGACGCCGCGCACAGGTGGCCCAGATCGCCATCCTCATCCTGCCGGTTCGGATTTACGACGGCATAGGCGGGGGGCAGGGTGTCGGCCCCCAGGTGGTGATCCAACACCACCACATCGCATTTGGCGGCAGCAATCG
>CAZCFC010000500.1:0-1709 GCA_964497815.1 uncultured Cypionkella sp. | reverse complement strand
GGCATCGCGGCCCTGAATGTCGATCTTGCCCAGCGTTGACACATCGGCCACGCCCACGGCTTCGCGCACATACCCGATTTCCCGGTCACAGGATTGGCGCCACGTCGTCTCTCCCGGCTTGGGGAAATAGGACGGCCTGTACCACAGCCCCGCCTCTATCATCGGCGCGCCACGGTCGCGGCTGGCCTGATCCGAGGTCATGAAGCGTTGCGGCGCAAAGCCCGCACCGCGCCCCCCTGCCCCCATCGCCGCAATCGACGTCGGGATAAAGGGCGGGCGGAAAGTCGTCGTCCCGGTTTCCGGAATGCCCCGCCCGGTGGTATCGGCCAGAACCGCCAGCGCCCCTACGTTGGAATTCTTGCCCTGATCCGGTGCCATCCCTTGGGTGGTATAGCGCTTCATGTGTTCGACCGAGGTGAACCCCTCTTGCGCCGCCAGCTTCACATCCTTCGTCGTCACGTCATTGGCGAAATCAAGCCAGGCCCGGCCCTTGCCGTTTACCTGCCACAACGGCGTGATGGCATAGGGCGTCCCTTCGGCGGTGGGCAGCATCACCTCGGCTGCCGTCCGGCCCAGCGCCCGCAAGGCCTGCCCGGCCGCCGCAACCCCGGCCTGAAGACAGGCCAGCGTGGTGAACTCCCCGGCGCAGGCCCCTGCCGCCGTCAGGTTCGGAACCGCCCCCTCAGACGGCACAAACGCCGCAATCCCGGCATCCCAGCGCGGACGCCCGTTCAGATGACAGGTCAGGTGCAGCGTCGGATTCCAGCCGCCCGAAACTGCCAGCAGATCCGTCTCCAACTGAAACACGCCACCGGAATGGGTGCCCGAAATCGCCCGCAGCCCGTGCCGTCCCTTGGTATCCGTCACCTGTGCGCCGATGTAGACCGGGCAATCTTCAACCGCCGATGCATCCGGGCGGCTGTCCAGAATGGCCACCACCTGCACGCCGACCGCCATCAACTGCCGCGCCACAGCCCGCGCGCCGTCATTGTTGGCAAACAGCGTCACCTTTTGCCCCGGCACCACGCCGAACTTGTTCAGATAGGTCTGCACCGCCGATGCCAGCATGATCCCCGGACGGTCGTTCATCGGAAAGGCGATCGACCGCTCCAGCGCGCCTGCCGCCAGAATGGTGCGCGCCGCCGTGATCCGCCAGAAACACTCGCGCGGCAAATAAGGCCGCGCCGGTTTGTGCAAGCCCACCCGCTCCAGCGCGGAAAACTGGCCGCCGTCATAGGCCCCCGTCACCGTGGTGCGCCGCATGATGCGGACGTTCGGCAGGCTTGCCAGTTCGGTCTCAACCCCGGCCAACCATTGCGCGGCGGGTTTGCCATCCAGATCGCCATCGTCACACAGCAACCGCCCGCCCAGACTGCGATCTTCCTCGCACAGGATCACGTCCGCGCCCGACCGGGCCGCCGTCAGCGCCGCCATCAGGCCCGCAGGACCAGACCCGACCACCAGCAGATCACAAAACGCAAAGGCCTTTTCGTAATGCCCCTCGTCATGCTTGCCAGACAAAGACCCAAGCCCCGCCGCGCGCCGGATGATCGGCTCGTACAGCCTTTCCCAGAACGCACGCGGCCACATGAAGGTCTTGTAGTAGAATCCAGCCGACAGGAACGGCGACACCAGATCGTTCACCGCCATCACGTCGAACCGCAACGACGGCCAGCGGTTCTGGCTGCGCGCGGTCAGCCCTTCAAAGA
>CAZCFC010000499.1:0-1711 GCA_964497815.1 uncultured Cypionkella sp. | reverse complement strand
CGGTTGTTGTGGTCTTGCCCTCGCCTGCCGGGGTCGGGTTGATCGCGGTCACCAGGATCAGCTTGCCATCGGGGCGATCTGCAAGAGACTTGATGAATTCTTGCCCGATCTTGGCCTTGTCATGGCCGTAAGGCAGCAGATGCTCGGAGGGGATGCCCAGCTTGGCACCGATTTCCATGATCGGCTTTTTCTTCGCTTCGCGTGCAATCTCGATATCGGTCTTAAAGGCCATAACTGTCTCCCAAGGGCGCGGACTATCCCGTTGGCGACGTGATACCCTGTCATTCGGTCAATGCGAGGTGGTTTTCCGACATATTCCCGCCGAATTCGCCGCGCCGCGTTTCCGATCGGAAATAATGGAACGCGCGCGGAAAATTTTCCGCTTTCGGAATGTTTATTCCAAAAGCATCAGCGCCGGGCGGCACCCAGATGGGCCCAGACCGGCTGATCGGGGATATGCAGGCGAATCTGCGCCCCCACACGCAGCATGCCCTCGGCCTCGACCCAAGCCGTGATGCCGCGCTTGCCATTGGCGGCGGGCTTGAACCTGCGGCCCTTGCCCTCATGCCGGGCTTCAATCGGGCGGGCGGGCAAAGTGCAGGGCCGGTTTTCCATATCGACGACCAATGTCGCGCCGCCATCCGCCTGCAAACGACTGGAGGGCGGGATATGGCTGAAATCGGGAATGCCTGCGATGACCATGCTGGCCCCCAACAGCGCCGGATCCAAGGCGTCCAGTCCCATGCCTGCGGCGATATTCGCCAACTCCTCGGCCCCCAGAACCGAGAACTGGCGGGTGTTGCGAATTGTGGTGTTGCGCTTGTACTGGCCCAGAACGCGGCTGCATGACGGCCGCGTCAGCCCGCCGTGCGACTCACCGTCGGGCCCGGAAAACCGCGCCATGATTTCGGTCAGCGCCTCGCTTTCCAAAGCGGACCCACGGTCTGCCACCCGGCCCAGCCAGGTGATGGTGCCGACGAAATCGGTGGGCTTCAACGCGGCCATGTCAAACCTTCAGCGTGAAGAATACGCGACGGAACGGCAGCAGCACACTGCCATCGGGTTGCAATGGATAGGCAGACCCCAGCGCCTGATCATAGGCGCTGCGAAAAGCGGCCTCTTCCACCGCATTCAGTTTTTCCAGAACCGGGCGCATGGCCGTCGACCCGGTAAAGGCCTGCACCGGATGCATGCCCGCGCTTGCATCAAGCCGTTGGATATAATCGGTTTCCCAGGCGTCCACCTGCCCAAGGGGCTGCAACAGCGCGTGGTACTCGGCGGCAGTGGCGACGGGGGGCGTGTAATGCAGATAATCGAACCGATCCGGAAACAGGGACGCCGCAATGTCGCGCAAGAACCGGTGCGAAGGGGCAAGGAATTGGCGCGGCATCTGGACGGCCAAGGTGCCGCCGGGCACCAACAGCCCGGCAAGACGCGGCAACACCCTGGCATGATCGCCCAGCCAGTGCAGCGCGGCATTGGAAAAGATCAGCGCGGGCGCGGTTTCGGGTTGCCACCGGGCGATATCGGCCTCGGTCAGCCGGTCATAGCCCTGCGCCCGGCCCAGCATGGCAGGCGACGCATCGACCCCCACCAAAGTCCGATCAAACCGCGCCTTCAGCGCCGCCGCCGCCGCGCCATCGCCGCATCCCAGATCAACAACGGCACCGGCGGGCAAATCCCCCACCTGCGCCAACAGATCCAGCGCAGG
>CAZCFC010000498.1:0-1722 GCA_964497815.1 uncultured Cypionkella sp. | reverse complement strand
GGGTTGGTGAACATCGGCTCGTCGCCTTCGTTGTGACCAAAGCGGCGGTAGCAGAAGATGTCGAGAACCACGTCCTTGTGGAAGGTCTGGCGGTATTCCGTGGCCACTTTGGCGGCATGGACCACGGCCTCGGGGTCGTCACCGTTGACGTGGAAAATCGGCGCTTCGACCATCAGGGCGATGTCGGTGGGGTAGGGGGATGAGCGGCTGAACGCCGGAGCGGTGGTAAAGCCGATCTGGTTGTTCACCACGATATGGATGGTGCCGCCGGTGCGGTGGCCTTTCAGCCCCGACAGGCCAAAGCATTCCGCCACAACGCCCTGACCCGCAAAGGCCGCATCGCCGTGCAGCAGGATCGGCAGCACCTGCGTCCGCTCGGTGTCGTTCAACTGATCCTGCTTGGCGCGCACCTTGCCCAGAACCACCGGGTTTACGGCCTCAAGGTGGGAGGGGTTCGCGGTGAGCGACAAATGGACGGTGTTGCCGTCAAAGGTGCGGTCGGAAGACGCGCCAAGGTGATATTTCACGTCGCCCGAGCCGTCGATGTCTTCGGGTTTGAAGCTGCCACCTTGAAATTCGTTGAAAATCGCGCGGTAGGGTTTCTGCATCACGTTCACCAGAACGTTCAGGCGGCCCCGGTGTGGCATGCCGATGACGATGTCCTTGACCCCCATCGCGCCGCCACGCTTGATGATCGCCTCCATCGCCGGAATCAGGCTTTCGCCGCCGTCCAGACCGAACCGCTTGGTGCCCACATATTTGACATGCAGGAATTTTTCATAGCCCTCGGCCTCGACCAGCTTGTTCAGGATGGCCTTGCGGCCCTCGCGGGTGAAGGCGATTTCCTTGCCATAGCCCTCGATGCGTTCCTTCAGCCAGGCGGCCTGTTCGGGATCAGAAATATGCATGTATTGCAGCGCGAAGGTGCCGCAATAGGTGCGTTTCACGATCTCGATGATCTGGCGCATGGACGCCATTTCCAGACCCAGCACCTTGTCGATGAAAATCGGGCGGTCCATGTCGGCTTCGGTAAAGCCGTACGAGGCCGGGTCCAGTTCCGGGTGGTTGCCGCGTTCGGTCATGCCCAGGGGATCAAGATCGGCGGCCAGATGGCCCCGGATGCGGTAGGCGCGGATGATCATGATGGCGCGGATAGAGTCCAGCACGGCGCGCTGCACTTGGGCGTCGGTCAGGGAAACGCCTTTTTCGGCGGCCTTTTCCACGATTTTCTTGCCAGCGCCGCGTGGTTCAGGGGCGGCGGGCCATTCGCCGGTCAACGCGCCGGTGATGTCATCGGACGGGGTCGGCGGCCAATCGGCGCGGCCCCAGGACGGCCCTGCGGCCTGACGTTTGGTGTCCAGTTCCGCCTCGCCAAGGCTGCGGAAAAAATCGGCCCATTGCGCATCGACCGACGCGGGGTCTGCGGCGTAATTGGCGGCCAACTGATCAATGTAATCGGCATTCGCGCCTTGCAGGAAGCTGGAGGCGTGGAATTGGCTGTTGGGGGTCTGTTCGGTCATTTGGATGCCTCCGTATTGTCTTGCCAGATGGCGCAGGGCGGTGGGGTTGCCCCCAACCGCCTTAATTCAGAATGGATAACAGGCTGGCGTTGGCTTCGGCGTGGGTCAGGGACAGCACCACACCGGCCATCAGAACCGCCAGCAGCAGGGTGAAGGACAGGATTGCCCGGTCTTCCCTGCTGGCATCTTGGGTGGCAGGGCG
>CAZCFC010000497.1:0-1729 GCA_964497815.1 uncultured Cypionkella sp. | reverse complement strand
TTCCATGCTGAGCAGCGCCGTCACGTTGTAGATCTTCACTTCGGAAATCAGCGCCTGGTAGAACGTGTCATAGGCCCGGGCATTCTTGACCCGGACCTTCAGGATATAGTCGATGTCCCCGGCCAGACGATGCGCCTCAAGCACTTCGGGACGCGACCGCAGCACCTTGAGGAATTTCTGCTGCCAGTCTGCCTCGTGCTCGGAGGTGCGGATCAGCACGAAGAAACACGCCTCCAACCCCAGCGATTCCGCGTCCAGCAATGCCGTTTGACGCAGGATCACCCCGGCCTCGCGCATCCGCCTGATCCGGTTCCACACCGGCGTTTTCGAAGACCCCACCTTGCGCGCAATCTCATCCAGCGATTGCTCGGCGTCATTTTGCAACTCGGCAAGAATTTTCCGATCCAGATCGTCCAGTTGGGCCGCCATTCGCCAGATCTCCTGATTTGCAGAAATTCATTCCACGCGGCGGCAGTATCGGAACATTCTTCCTTATCCGCAAGGGGCTCTGGCCAAAAAGGGGAAAAATATCCTATATTAGACCAGCAAAACCAAATGGGCTTGCACGGGGGATTGCCATGACCGACCTGCCGCATTTCTCAGACACACAGGTTGCCGTCACCTTTGCGGGGGCTGGCCCCGGGGCTGCGGCGCATCTGACGCTTGCGGTTTACCGTGCGCTGCAAGAGGCTGATGTGGTGATCCATGACCGTCTGGTCGGCCCCGGGATATTGGCACTGATCCCCGCCCATGTCAGTCTGATCGACGTCGGCAAGGAAGGGTTCGGCCCCTCGACCAGTCAGGCCAGCATCAACGCCACCCTTGTCGCGCAGGCCGTGACCGGCGCGCGTGTGGTGCGGCTGAAGGGCGGGGATTGCGGCATCTTTGGTCGGCTGGATGAGGAAATCGACGCGCTGACCGCTGCGGGACAGTCTTTCCGTATCCTGCCCGGACTGACGGCGGCCGCGGTGGCTGCCGCCAACATTGGCCAGTCGCTGACCCGGCGCGGCCGCAATGCCAGTCTGCGTATCATCACTGGCCACGACATCGACGGCTTTGCCGATCAGGACTGGCGCGGCATGGCGCGGGCGGGCGAAGTGGCGGCGATCTACATGGGCAAGAAATCAGCCCGCTTTATTCAGGGTCGCCTGCTGATGCACGGCGCGGCACCCGACACCGCCGTCAGCCTGATCGAAAATGTCAGCCGCACAGATCAGCGTATCATCGCGGCCACGCTTGCCACCCTGCCCGATGCCGCCACAGCTCTGGCAGGCCCCGCCGTTATCCTTTATGGCCTTGCTCCGCGTCAGGCCACAACTGCCGCACAATTCCTGAAGGAGGCCCGCGCATGAGCCGACGTTACATTCCCAAAGTCGTCACCGCCAATGACTTGCGTCTGGGCGATGTGGTGTACCTTGCCGCCGATGACAGCTGGACCCGTCACCACCACGAGGCCGAGTTGATCGAGGATGAGGCCCACGCGCAAATGCGCCTGTTGCATGGTGCGGCACAGCGCAACATCGTGGTGGGGGCCTATCTGGCCGATGCAAAGCCCGGTCCAAACGGTCCGGAACCTGTGCATTTCCGCGAGGCCTTCCGCACCCGTGGCCCGTCGAACTATGCCCACGGCAAGCAAGTGGATCTGACCCCCGAGGCCCAAAATGTATGACTATTCCGACTTTGACGAGGCTTTCGTGCGCGCCCGCGTCGCCCAATTCTCTGATCAGGT
>CAZCFC010000496.1:0-1741 GCA_964497815.1 uncultured Cypionkella sp. | reverse complement strand
ACCGTTGTCATCGACATGCTGCCCGATGTGGCGCCGCAACACGTGGCCCAGATCACCACGCTGGCCAAGACCGGGGCCTATGATGGCGTCGTGTTCCACCGCGTGATCGAAGGCTTCATGGCGCAGACCGGCGATGTGCAATACGGCAAGTCCGGCGGTGATATCTCCAACGCCGGGATCGGCGGCTCGGGCATGGCAAACCTTCCGGCCGAGTTTTCGGACATAGGCTTTGATCGCGGCATTGTTGGTATGGCCCGCGCCCAGGACCCGAACTCGGCCAACAGCCAGTTCTTCATCATGTTCGCCCCCGGCGATTTCCTGAACGGCCAGTATACCGTGGTCGGTCGGGTGATCTCGGGGATGGAGGTGGTGGATGCCATCGCCAAAGGCGAGCCGCCAGCCGCGCCCGACATGATGAGCAAAGTCACCGTTCAGGAATAACGAATTTTCCGGCGAAAATCAAAAAGGGGGCCGCGCAAGCTGGCCCCCTTTCCTGTTCTGAACCGCCGCAGAAAAACCGTTGCTCAGTCCACAATCACCAGAGCATGCCGCTTCTTTCCGGCCGTCAGCTTCATCGGCTCTGCCAGTTGCCCAAGCCCCACGCGCAGGCCCGCATCCGTCACCACCTCGTCATTCATCCGCGCGCCACCTTCCTGGATCAGGCGTTTGGCATCCTTGCCCGTCGCGGCCAACCCGGCACGCACGAACAACTGCACGATGCCCAGACCTTCGGCCAGTTCCGCAGCCGTCACCCGCAGCGTTGGCAAATCATCGCCCACGCCGCCCTTTTCGAACACTTCGCGCGCCGTGGCCTCTGCCGCAGCCGCCGCGTCCGCCCCGTGCAGCAAGGTCGTCACCGCATTGGCCAGAACGATCTTGGCATCATTGATGGCCGCGCCCTGCAAGGCCCCCAGACGGTCGCATTCCTCCAGCGGCATTTCGGTGTACAGCTTCAGGAATCGTCCCACATCGGCATCTGTGGTGTTGCGCCAGAACTGCCAGAACTCATAGGGCGAGTACATGTCCGCATTCAACCAGACCGCCCCCGACTGCGACTTGCCCATCTTCTTGCCGTCGCTGGTGGTCAGCAAGGGCGAGGTCAGCCCGTAAACCTCATGGTCAACCACGCGGCGGGTCAGGTCCACGCCGTTGACGATATTGCCCCATTGATCGCTGCCGCCCATCTGGACCAAACAGCCATAACGGCGATTCAGTTCCAGAAAATCATAGGCTTGCAGAATCATGTAGTTGAATTCCAGGAAGGACAGCGATTGCTCGCGGTCCAGCCGCGATTTCACGCTCTCAAACGACAACATGCGGTTGACGCTGAAATGCCGGCCAATGTCGCGCAGAAAGCCAAGATAGTTCAGATCATCCAGCCATTCGGCGTTGTTGACCATGATCGCATCGGTCGCACCCTCGCCAAAGGTCACATAGGGCGAAAACGCCCGCTTGATCCCGGCGATATTGTCATCAATCTGGGCGTTGGTCAGCAGGGGGCGTTCGTCGGCGCGAAACGACGGGTCGCCCACCTTGGTCGTCCCGCCGCCCATCAGCACGATCGGCTTGCCGCCACATTTCTGCAACCAGCGCAGCATCATGATCTGGATCAGGCTGCCCACATGCAGCGACTTCGCGGTCGCATCAAAGCCGATATAGCCCGGCACGACGCCTTTGACCAAAGCCTCGTCAAGCGCCTGATAATCCGTGCAATCGGCCAGAAAGCCGCGGGTCATCATCA
>CAZCFC010000495.1:0-1749 GCA_964497815.1 uncultured Cypionkella sp. | reverse complement strand
TGCGCTGGATTGCAAATCCATGTAGATCGGTTCGATTCCGATACCCGCCTCCAAGTATTTTGCCCTGAAATCGTCAGGCCCAATCCAGAACAACCTTTCCTGACGCGCCAGACCGCATCACCTCAAATCCGGCGGCAAAATCGTCAACCTTGAAGCGGTGCGTGATCACCCGGCGCACGTCCAGACCATTCTCCAGCATGGCAATCATCTTGTACCAGGTCTCGAAAATCTCGCGGCCGTAGACGCCCTTGATGGTGATGGCCTTGAACACGATCCGGCTCCAGTCCACCGGCGATTTGCCCGGTGGGATGCCCAGCATGGCGATGCGCCCCCCCATCACCAGCGCCTCGACCATCTGATCCAAGGCGCGCTGATTGCCCGACATCTCCATTCCGACATCAAAGCCCTGCACGATCTTCAGCCGCGCCATCACGTCGCGCAAATCCTCGACACCCACGTTCACCGGCACCACATCCGCGACCTGCGCCGCCAATTCCAGCCGCGCCGGATTGACGTCGGTGATCACCACATGCCGCGCGCCCACATGCCGCGCCACCGCCCCGGCCATGATGCCAATCGGCCCCGCCCCGGTGATCAGCACATCCTCGCCCACCAGATCGAACGACAGCGCAGTGTGAACGGCATTGCCCAACGGATCCAGAATCGCCCCGATTTCGTCGTCAATCGTTTCGGGCAACGGCACCACATTGAACGCAGGCAGGCGCAGATATTCGGCAAATGCGCCGGGTTCGTTGACGCCAATGCCGCGCGTCGCAGGGTCCAGATGGAACTTGCCCGCGCGGCTTTGGCGGCTTTGCTTGCCGATCAGATGCCCCTCGCCCGAGCATCTTTGCCCGATGGAAAGCCCCTCCACCTGCGCGCCCATCGCCACGATTTCACCCGCGAATTCATGGCCCGTCACCAGACCCACCGGCACCGTGCGCGCGGCCCAGTCATCCCAGTTCCAGATATGAATGTCGGTGCCGCAGATCCCGGTCTTGCGCACCTTGATCAGCACATCTTCTGCCCCGATGTCGGGCACGGCGCGATCCTGCATCCACAGCCCGATTTGGGGTTGCGCCTTGACCAAAGCTTTCATCGTATCGCCCTCACCTCTTTGGCGGCCGCCGCAAAGGCGTCCAGCGCGAAATCCAGATCATCCATCGTCAGCGCGGCGTTCATCTGGGTGCGAATGCGGGCACTGCCACGCGGCACCACCGGGTAAAAGAACGCCGAAACCATCACCCCGCGCGCATCCAGCGCCCGCGCAAAGGCCTGCGCCAAGGGCGCATCGCCCAGCATCACCGGCACGATCGGGTGCGCGCCGGGCAACAGCCGGAACCCATGCGATTCCAACCCGGCCCGCCAGTATTCGGCGTTGAAAAACAACTGCTTGCGCAGATCATCCGCGCCTTCCACGATGTCCAGCGCCACCAACGCCGCCCCCACCACCGCAGGCGGCAACGCATTCGAGAACAGATACGGGCGCGCGCGCTGACGCAGCAGGTCGATCACCGGCTGCGGCCCCGCGATATAGCCCCCCAAGGCCCCGCCCAGCGCCTTGCCCAGCGTGCCGGTCACAATGTCCACCGCAACCCCGGCATGCGCAGGCGTGCCCCGGCCCTGCGGCCCCATGAACCCCGTCGCATGGCAATCATCCACCATGGTGATCGCGCCATATTTCTGCGCCAGCGCCGCAATTGCGGGCAGGTTGGCCAGGGTGCCGTCCATCGAGAACACCCCATCGGT
>CAZCFC010000494.1:0-1771 GCA_964497815.1 uncultured Cypionkella sp. | reverse complement strand
TTTTCGAGACCGCCGCATTCGACCACTCTGCCACCTCTCCGCGGTAGGGATCGTGCCGGGGATTTAGCGGGGTCGGGCGGGGCTTGCAACCCCGATTGCGCAGGTTTCTTGCAGGAAATGTTCTGGTGATCACGGCAGTTTGCGCAAGGGGATGCGCCGGGGTGCTTGGCAAGGGCTTTGGCAGGCCCTACCTTTTGGGGCAAAGCGGCTTGATCTGGGACGGATTGTCATGGTTTTACGTGCCTTTGTTGTGTCTGTTGGATTGGGTCTGGCGGTGTTTGCGCCGCTGGTGGCCGGGGCTGATACCCCGATGCAGGCCGCGATCCCCTCTGACATTGCGGCCTTGTCGAAAACACTGCGGATCGGCCCGGTGATGGATGTGATGCGCGCCGAGGGGCTGCAGCATTCCGTCGATCTGTCCGCGGACCTGTTGGCGGGGCAGGGGGATGCGGCTTGGCGGGCTGTGGTCGAGGGCATCTACAACACGGGCAAGATGACCGCCCGCTTTGATGTGGCATTGGCCCAGGCCCTGGCAGGTGAGGCCACGGTGATCGCAGACAGTGCGGCGTTCTTTGGCAGCGGTCTTGGGCAAAGCGTGCTCGATCTGGAAATTCAGGCCCGACTGGCGCTGCTGGATAAGGCGGCCGAGGCGGCGGCCAAGGCGGCGTGGCAAGATCTGGCCGCAAGCAATCCGGCGCGGGTTGATCTGCTGAACCGCTTTGCCGTCACCAATGACCTGGTCGAATCCAATGTGATGGGCGCGCTGAACGCCAATCTGGCGTTTTACCGGGGCCTGTCGGCGGCTGGGGCCTTTGGCGATCCGATGCCCGAAGATCAGATGCTGACGGAAGTCTGGGCGCAAGAGGCCGACCTGCGCAACGAAACCACCGATTGGCTGTATCCCTTCCTGATGTTGTCCTATCAGCCGTTGGATGATGCCGAGTTGCAGGCCTATATCGACTTTTCCGCCACTCCGTCCGGCCAAAAGCTGAATGCGGCCGTGTTCGTGGCCTTTGATGCGGTGATGGTTGATCTGTCGCGCGATCTGGGTGCGGCGGCGGGGCGGTTGATGGTGGGGCAGGACATCTGAGCCTGCTTGACAGCCGATGCCACCCGCAGCATAAGCGCGCATCCCGGCGAGGTGCGAATCTCGCCGGGCTTTATTTCATATCGCCCCAAAAGGGCGCGCAGTTCGTAGGCGGGGCAACCCGAAACACCCATGCGGCAGATGTCGCCGGGGGCCGAAGAGCGCGGAGCAAAAGAAGGAAAGACCCATGTTTGCGGTCCTCAAGACCGGTGGCAAGCAATACAAGGTGCAGGCGGGTGACGTTCTGCGTGTTGAAAAGCTTGACGCTGTGGCTGGTCAAAAGATCCAGTTCAACGAAATCCTGATGGTTGGTGGCGAAAGCCTGACCATTGGTGTGCCCTTCGTGGCCGGTGCTGCCGTGCAGGCCGAAGTGATTGACCAGATCAAAGGCGAAAAGGTCATCCACTTTGTCAAACGCCGTCGTAAGCACTCGTCGCAGCGCACCAAAGGCCACCGTCAGCACCTGACGCTGGTTCGCGTGACCGACGTTCTGGCTGCTGGCGCTGATGCAACCGGCGTTGCCGCTGCTACTGGCACCGCGGATGCACGTCGTGCTGCGCACAACAACGCTCCGGCCGCTGTGGTCGAAGCTTCGGCGAAACCCAAGCGTGCCGCCAAGGCCGCCGCTGCTAAGGAGTAACACCCCATGGCACACAAAAAAGCAGGCGGTTCATCCCGCAACGG
>CAZCFC010000493.1:0-1772 GCA_964497815.1 uncultured Cypionkella sp. | reverse complement strand
CCGCAACTGTTTGCGCCCGGTGGCCCAAGTGGTGAACGCATCCTCAGAGCAGACAAAGCGGTCATCGGGCAGGGTCGTCACCCGCAACGGCAGCTCGTCCAGCACCGCCTGCAAGCGATGCTCGCCACAGCGGGTGGTGATGACCTCATCCGCGCCAGCCCCGGCCGCCCGGCGCAACAGCTCACCCGGGATCGACTGGCTGTTGTCGGGATCGTCCAGCGTCGAATAGGCAACCCGCCAACCCGCCGCACGCAAGTGACGGGCATGCTTGCGCATGGCGGTCAGGATCAGCGCGATTTTCTGCGGATGATGCGGCACCGACTGACCTTCGGCCATCACTTCGGCCATCACCACCACATCCCGCGCCTTGTCGCCTGCCCGCAAGGCCGAGATGTCGGGTGACAACTGATCCCCCAACACCAGGATCAGGCGCGGCTTCACCACGGCACCACCTTGCCCGCCCAATCATAAAACCCGCCGGACTGCTGCGGGGTCAACGCCTCCAGCACCGACAGCAGATGCCCGGCAGCCATCCCGGGCGTCACCTTGTCATGACCATACCCTTCGGTGAACCCGGTTGCCACCGTCCCGGGATGCAGACAGGCCAGCACCGCCAAAGGATGGCTGCGCGCCACCTCGATCGCCGCCGTATGCACCAGTTGGTTCAGGGCGGCCTTCGAGGCGCGGTAGGCATACCACCCGCCCAGACCATTGTCGCCAATCGACCCCACCCGCGCCGACAACACCCCGACGCGGGCCACCCGGTCCTTTGGCAACAGCCGCACCACATGCTTGATCACCAGCGCAGGCCCGATGGCATTGACTGCAAACTGCGCCGCCATCCCCGCCGCATCCAACGCCTTCAGCGTCTTTTCCGGCCGCCCTCCGGCCCCGCCCAATGCCCCGGTGGCGACGAACACCCGGTCAAAAACCCCGCTCAGCCCCCCCAACACACCCGCAACCGAGGCTTCGTCGGTCACCTCCAGCCCGTCGCCCGACCGTGACAGCGCCACCACTTCACCCTGCCGCTCCAAGGCCGCAGCCAAAGCCGCCCCGATCCCGCCCGAAGCCCCAATCACCAATGACCGCATGCTCACCCCCATTTTTCCCAAAGCTAGGTGCAAATCCCACCCCGGCCATTGCTGTTTTGAAAATACTCAACTTTCGCCGCCGCAATCCCGCCGCCACAAGACCGATCCGCGACAGCCCGCCTTCGGGTGGCTCGATGCCACCCGAAGGCGGCGCACTTTTTCGCATGGCCCCCCTTCCCTTCCAACGAATCGCCCCTATAGTCGGCCGCATGACACAGGACACCATCATCGCCTTGGCCAGCATCGCATCCGTCGCGATGGCCTCTGCCGCATGTCTGGCCGCCCCCCGTGGTCTGCTTCTGCTTACCCGCTTCTGAGCGTGCCATTGGGCGCGACCGCTCGGAAGTGATCAGCGCCCAGGGAAAAGCAGAAAAAACTCAAGGAACTCCGACATGACCGACAAAACCGCGCAGCCCCGCGATGCCAAGGCGCAAAGCCAAAGTACAGACGCCAAGGCGCAAAGCCAGCCAAGGGTGATCATCTTTGACACCACCCTGCGCGACGGCGAACAGTCGCCCGGCGCCACCATGACCCATGATGAAAAGCTGGAGATCGCCAGCCTTCTGGACGAAATGGGCGTCGATGTGATCGAGGCCGGGTTTCCGATTGCCTCGGAAGGCGATTTCAGCGCGGTTTCAGAAATCGCGAAACGCTCGAAGAACTCCACGATCTGTGGTTTGG
>CAZCFC010000492.1:0-1776 GCA_964497815.1 uncultured Cypionkella sp. | reverse complement strand
CACATCCGTCGTGCAGGGCCGCGAACGCCGCAGGATCCCGCGCCAGCACCGTCAACGCATCCGCATCCAACACCACAGGTCGGGACGTGCCGTCACCCTGCAATGCCTCGTGCACCAAAGCCGCTTGGCCCATCCCCATCCCCGGCCCAAGGCACAGCGCATTGATACGGCCATCCGTCAGAATGGCCCGATACCCTGCACCATCGGCCACAAGGCGCAGCATCACCGCGTCCAGCCGCGCCGCATTCTCGGCCATCGCCCCCGGCGGTGACGCCACTGTCACCAGCCCCGCCCCCAGCCGCAACGCGGCCCCGGCGCACAGCCGCGCCGCGCCAGCCTGCCCGTGATCACCCGAAACGATCAAGGCGTGTCCATGCGAAAACTTGTGCCCGCCCGCCTTGGACAGACGCGCCGCCGACACCGTCACCAGATCCACGACCCCACCGTCATCGTCCCGCGCCAGCGTCTCGATTTCGGGTTTCAACCCCAATGGCACCACCACCAGACGCCCCGAAAGCTCTGCCGCGCGGTCCAGATGATGCCCAACCTTGGCGCGCTCGAACGTCACTGTCAGATCGGCGGGCCAGTCCAGATAGCCGCCCGCGCTGCGCACCCGGCCCGAATCCGCGCACAGCCCCGACAGGATATCCACCGCCACCAGCTTGCAGCCCGCCCCTCGCGCCATTTCAAGCAGCCCCCAGACCCCCGGCGCGATGTCCCGCGTCAGGCCGATGCCGAACATCGCATCCACCACCACGGCACTGGCGCGGAAGTCCGGCCAGTCCAGATCGCCAGGGCCGATCACAGGGCCGCCCCACGCCGATCGCATCGCCATCGCATCCGGCGTCTCCGACGGGCCAAGGGCACAAACGGTCACCGCCCACCCCCGGCCCGCCAGCAACCGCGCCACCACAAAGCCGTCACCGCCGTTGTTGCCCGGTCCGCACAGGACGACCGCCCGCGGCAAGGTCAGCGCAATGTCCGGCCACTCGGCCAGCACTGCCGCCACCACAGCCTTGCCGGCCCGTTCCATCAGGTCCAACCCGGTCACACGGCCTGACGCCATTGCCGCGGTCTCTATCGCCTTCATCTGCGCCGCTGTCAGCAATTCGGTCATTTTCCAGCCCACCCGTTCTTAAACCGCCCACGATTAAATCATAACGCCTGTTTTTTAATCACAACGCCAATTTTCCCGCGCCATGCCGCCGCAGCCCCAGCCTAGTCAATTGAAGCCACAGCGGGGAAGTGGTCAGTACGGCCAAGACGCAGAAACCGGGGGAGTCGGCCCATGAAAAAGATTGAGGCGATCATCAAGCCGTTCAAGCTGGATGAGGTCAAGGAAGCCCTGCAAGAAGCCGGGATTCAAGGCCTGTCGGTGACGGAAGTCAAAGGCTTTGGCCGTCAGAAAGGCCACACCGAACTGTATCGCGGTGCCGAATATGTTGTCGATTTTCTGCCCAAGGTGAAAATCGAGGTCGTGCTGACCGATGACATGGTCGATGTCGCCATCGCCGCCATCATCGCAGCCGCGCGCACCGACAAGATCGGTGACGGCAAGATCTTTGTCAGCCCCGTCGAGCAGGCCATCCGCATCCGCACCGGCGAAACCGGCGACGACGCCATCTAAGCCTGCGCGCACGACATTACCCCACACTGGCAGCCCTTGCTGCCGCACTGAAACCCGAAACCCTGAAAGGCAGCATGATGAGCGCAGTTGCAAAAGCTCTGAAACTGATCAAGGACGAAGAAGTCGAATATCTCGACATTCGTTTCACC
>CAZCFC010000491.1:0-1797 GCA_964497815.1 uncultured Cypionkella sp. | reverse complement strand
CGGTCTGGCCGTTGACCAGAAAGCGATAGCTTTTGCCGCCGTATTTATAGGCCGCGGTCCAGACCGGCAGCAGAATGTGCTTGAATGTCTCGGCGCTGTAATCGGTGTTCACGCTCTCCACACGCTGCACATCGCCACCGATGTCACGACGGACGTCGTCTTCGATCACCCCCGCCATCACCTCATGGGCGCGGACGTTGCCATCGGCCAGCGTCACAGTATAGCCCTCGGCTTGAAATCCTGCCAGATAATCAGGGGCATAGGGCACCAGTCGGCTCAGGTCCCATGGTGTCAGATCATTGCCCAACCGCGCCGGCATGCTGCTTGAAGCCATCACCAGCACATCGTCGAACTGCCGCGACACGCTTCCCTGCGCTGCGTACCAGCGGGTTTTCTGTACCTGTTGCTGGCGGCGCTCGGTCTTGCCGTTGACGGTGACATTCACCCATTCGGTTTCATAGTAATGCTCGCCCCGCTGGCCGCGATAGCGGCTGTGCGTGTCGGCGTCGAATGTCCAGAACGGCACATAAATGCCGTCCATCGCCCGCCCCTTTCGGGTATATTCCAGCAAACCGTTGGGCGCGAACCACAGGCTGCCAAGCCAGCGCACCAATGCGCTGCGCGCCGCTCCTTCGGTCAGCACAAACGGCACCAAAGCTTGCGGCTTGATCCGCCGATGACTGCCGGTGTCGACCACAACGGGTGTCGCGCAAAACGGACATTGGGTGGCGTGATTTGCCCCCTGAAATTCGACCACCGCCCCGCACCCCGGGCAATGGGTGGATCGGACGTCTTCACTGGCGACATCGGGCAGATCGTCGCCCAACCCGCGCCGCAGGTCCAACTCGCCCAAGGCCCGCGCTTTGGCGCGGGGGGCGGCGGTGGTGATGGCCTGAACATGGCCGCAATGGTTACAGGTCAACTCGGTCTGACCGGGCGCATAGCGCAGGTCTGCCCCGCATTGGGTGCAGGGCCAGCGGTGTTCTTCTGCAACCTGCATGCCCGCCTACCCGCGCGGCGGAGGTGGTGGGACCATCGACAACAGCCGTGACAGCGCGGTGTCGCCCGCCGCTTTCCAGCCGTCCTGCCCGGCGGTCCAGACCTGCGTGGCCGCGGTCAGCGCGCCTGTTGCCGCCATCTGTGCCAATTCCCCCTCGCCAAACGGGCCTTTGGTCGCGCCATTTTCGGCCACATGCCAAACGGTGGCCGCGGGGGGCGGCGGTGGTGCCGCGCCGGCTGCCGCAGGCACAGCGCCCCACGGCCCCGACCCTGTTGCCATGTTCATTCCCATGCCCGCAGCCATCCCCGCCCCGACCATCGCCCCCACGCCCGAGTTCGGATTGGCCATGCCTTCGGCGGCGTTGAACTGCATGTATTTGTTCAGATCACCCGCGATCCCCATCGAGGTGCGCTTGTCCAGCACCTTTTCGACTTCTTCTGGCAAGCTGATGTTTTCGATGTAGAATTCCGGGATCGACAGGCCGTATTCCGAAATCTTCGGTGCAATCGCGGTGGTGATCAGGCGGCCCAGATCGGCGGTGTTTGCTGCCATGTCCAGAACCGGGATGCCGGATTTTGCCAGCACCTGGCTGACCTCCTGGACGATGATATTGCGGATCTGAAAGCTGATTTCATCCGCGGTAAACTCACCATCCGTGCCAACGATTTCCTGCATGAATTTCGCCGGATCGGCCACGCGCATCGAATAGCTGCCAAAGGCGCGGATGCGCACCGGGCCGAACTCGGGGTCGCGGCACATGATCGGGTTCTTGGTGCCCCATTTCTGATCGTTGAAAC
>CAZCFC010000490.1:0-1800 GCA_964497815.1 uncultured Cypionkella sp. | reverse complement strand
TCTCTGATGCGCTGGATTTCATGAATGCCGCAGGGGTGAATTCCGACACTGCGCAAAACCTGTCCACCGTCGATTTCTACACCAGCCATGAATCGCTGCTGCTGGAATACGAAGAGGCGCTGTGCCGCGTGGACAGCATCACCGGACAGAACGTCGCGGGTTCGGGTCATATGATCTGGATCGGGGATCGCACCCGTCAGCCTGATGGCGCGCATGTCGAATTCGCGCGGGGCGTGTTGAACCCGATCGGTCTGAAATGCGGCCCCACCACCACCGCCGACGATCTCAAGGTGCTGATGGCAAAGCTGAACCCCACCAACGAGGCCGGGCGTCTGACCCTGATCGCGCGCTTTGGCGCCGGCAAGGTCGGTGACAACCTGCCGCGCCTGATCAAGGCTGTTCAGGAAGAGGGGGCGAATGTTGTGTGGTCTTGCGACCCGATGCACGGCAACACCATCAAGGCGGCCAGCGGCTACAAGACCCGGCCGTTTGACTCGGTGCTGCGCGAGGTTCGCGAGTTCTTCCACATCCACAAGGCCGAAGGCACCATCCCCGGAGGCGTGCATTTCGAGATGACGGGGCAGGACGTGACCGAATGCACCGGCGGATTGCGGGCTGTGTCGGATGAAAATCTGGCCGACCGCTATCACACCGCCTGCGATCCGCGCCTGAACGCCAGCCAGTCGCTTGAACTGGCCTTCCTGGTGTCCGAAGAACTGTCCTCGCAGCGCGCCGAGGCCCGTCGCATCGCAATGTAAGCGGTTGATCTGACTGACAAAGGGCGGGGGAAACCCCGCCCTTTTGTATCAGCGCGAACTGACCAGCCGCAGCACCGGTTTGCCACGCGGCGGGGGTGACGGGCGCGACTGGGGCGACGGCGCCTGCGGCACATAAGCGGCGGCGCTTTCCGCAAAGGCCGGGGCGGGAGTGATGCGCGCCGCCAAAGGTTCGCGCACCGTCCCGGTGATGGAAAGGCGTCGCGGCGCGCGGCCAGTCGCGCCCGAAAACGCCACACAGCCCAAGGCAAGGCTGGGTTCCCCTTGCGATCCGGTCAACGGCAGCAGGATCATCCGCCCCTCCAGCGCCGGGCGGCCCAGGCTGCGTTCGGCCTCCAGCCACAACTCCAGGGCTGCAGGCGCTGCGAATACCGGCTCAAGGGCCTCGGTCAATCGTTCGCGCGCTGGGGGATCGAACAGCGTGGTCAGCGGCATGCCCCGCACTTCCATGCCCATCAGATCGGTCAGTTTCATCCCCGCCAGCCGAAAGCGGGCATGGCCTGCCGCAATACGCTCTAGCAGGAACACGTTTTCCAGGGCCCCGGCGATGCCGCGCGGGTCGATCTGATCCCGACGCGGCAAGGCACCCTCGACGCGCAGGGCCTGCCAATAGGCGCGCACCTCTTGCAGCACGCCAAATCTGGTGTCGACCGCGCCGCGCCGTCCCTTGCTGAAATACGTCAACATACCCTTACCCCCCTGATCAGGATCCTGCGCCCCGCCTTGGCAGACCACAGCGCCCCACACGGTTAATTTTGCCGCAACATTTGTTACCAGAACCTTAACCTACACCAAATGATCGGAGTTTGGCGCAGAATCTCGACAAATGGTAAACACCGGGCCACAACAGCGCACGCAAGGCAGGAGAGCAGCATGACCATCTCGATGACCGGATTCGCAGCGCGCAAGGGGCAGGGGGCGGGCCATGGCTGGACCTGGGACATTCGCTCGGTCAATGGCAAGGGGCTTGACCTGCGCCTGCGGGTGCCGGACTGGATCGACGGGTTGGAAGCGGCGCTGCGGG
>CAZCFC010000489.1:0-1802 GCA_964497815.1 uncultured Cypionkella sp. | reverse complement strand
TCAGGTTCGGGTAGGTGGCGATAAGGCCCTGTGCTTCGCGGTAGGACTTGTCGGCCAGATCGTCACCGTAAACGGTGGCGACCAGATTGACGCCCGGGTAGTTCGGCAGAACCTTGGTTGCCTCTTCGATCCAGACGTTCTGGTTGGTCGAGGTTGAGGTGGCCGACAAAATCGCCACATCGCCGCCTTCGGGCATATGGTCTGCCGCCAGCTTGATGATGGTGTTGCCGATCAGCGCGCTGGACGAGGGGTTCAGGTGCATCTGACGGCCTTCCTTGGCCACACCCGAATCCCAGGAAATCACGGTGATGCCACGCTCCATCGCCTTTTGCAGCGTGGGGGCAACGGCGTCCGGGTCGTTGGCCGAAATCGCAATCGCGTCCACGCCCTGGGCGATCAGCGCGTTCAGCACTTCGATCTGACCTTCGGCGGTGGTTTCGGTCGGGCCGGTGTAGATGATCTCTACATCGCCCAGCTCTTTGGCGGCTTCTTCAGCGCCTTTGTTGGCGGCCTCAAAAAAGCCGATGCCCAAAGCTTTGACGACAATCGCGATTTTCATGGGTTCGGCATAAGCCGATTGTGCGATCAAGGCGGTGGCCAGTGCCGCCGTTGTCAGGGCCTTCTTCAGAATGCTCATATGTTCCTCCCTTATGAGCGGTTTTTCCGTGTCAGGCCTCGCCCGCACGTTCGGTTCTGTCCGCGGCACCAGTGATGGCCACGATCAGTTTGATATCCGCAGACTCCAGCATGGCGGCGTCCCGGTCAGTGATGCCGTCATCGGTGATGACGGTATGGATGCGGTTCAACGCACACAGCAAAAGGCTGGAGCGGGCCGCGAATTTCGTGCTGTCGGCCAGCACCACCAGTTCGTCGGCCTGACCGATCAGCTTTTGCTCGGCCTGCACCAGAAGGGGGTCGCCCTCCATCAGGCCCAGTGGTCCAAGCCCCCGGCAGCCCATGAACATGCGGCGCGCATAGAAATGCCGGCTGCCGTCTTCGTCAAACGGCGAAAGGATGATGTTCTGCTCGCGGTAGATCGCGCCAGCGGGCAGCAGCACGGTGTTTTTCGAATGCTTCAGCAGATGTTCGGCAATCGGGAAAGAGTTGGTGAACACCTGCAAGCGCTTGGCGGTCAGCGGATGAACCATCTGAAACGTCGTGGTGCCGCCGTTGATGATGATCGCCTCACCGTCGGCGCACAGATCGACGGCGGCGCGCGCAATGGCGCGCTTTTCTGCGATGCGGATGACTTCGTTCACCGAAAACGGACGGGCGTTGATGCCGACATATTGCGGCGGCGCAATGGATTCCGCCCCGCCCCGCACCCGGCGCAGCTTTTTCTGCACATGCAGGGTGGCGATGTCACGACGGATCGTGGCCTCGGAGGAATCCGTCAACGTCACAAGATCGGCCACCGAGACCACGGGGCGGTCTTCGATGGCAGACAGAATGATTCTGTGGCGTTCGCTTTCGTGCATGTCGTCCTCCCTGACCGTAAGTTTCCACCGGAACTGGTCAGTGTCAATCAATTTCAATCAAAATATTTGTTTCTGCACCGCAGCATGATCGGTTGTGATCGTTTATGATTGACTTGAGGCCGAATATCGGCACATTTGTCGCAACGGAATGGGAGGACGACATGAGCCAATCTGCGGGCAACCGACTGCAAAACCTATGGGATGACGCCCGCGCGGCGGCGATGACCGAATCTGAAAAGCTGCTGTATCGGTCGAACCTGTTGGGGTCGGACAAGCGGATCACCAACTATGGCGGCGGCAATACCAGCGCCAAGGTGATGGAAA
>CAZCFC010000488.1:0-1814 GCA_964497815.1 uncultured Cypionkella sp. | reverse complement strand
ACCCTGCGGTTTTCCTATGCGGGGGCTACGGCTGATTTGATCGAGGGGCTGCGGCGGTTGACGGATTACATGCAGAACCGCCCCCCGCAACGGTGAGTTTACATTCAAAGGGACTGCAGGGATAATCGCGTCAACATGGTCAGATTTCACAGCATTTTGGCGACAATTGCGGCGGTTCTGCTGCTGGCTATGCCTGCCGCGGCGCAAGAGTTGTCGGCCTTGGCGCGACTGGACCCGGCGGCGAGTGAAATCGTTGATGCGGGGCAGGGGCTGTCGGTGACGCTGACCTTGTCGCAGCCGGTGCCATGGCGGGTGCGTCTGCTGGATGGCCCGCCGCGTCTGCTGCTGGATTTCCGCGAAGTGGACTGGACCGGCCTTGCCGATATGCCCGTGGACAGCGAGGCGCTTCTGGGTCTGCGCGCAGGCGTGTTCCGTCCCGGCTGGTCGCGGCTGGTGATGGAACTGGCAGGCCCGATGCGGGTGACGACGGCCGAGATGACCACCGACGGTGCGGCCCGGTTGACGCTGCGGCTGGACCCGTCGTCACAGGCGAAATTTGCGGCAAAGGCGGCTTTGCCCGAACCCCCGGCATGGGCGTTGCCCAAGCCCGCGCAGATGTCGGCGCCTGCGCCCAAAGGGGCCGGGCCTTTGGTGGTGGTGCTGGACCCCGGCCATGGCGGCATTGATCCGGGTGCGGAACGCGATGGTCAGACCGAGGCGGCCCTGATGCTGACCTTCGCGCGTGAGCTGAAAGAGGCGCTGTTGCGGGATGGTGATTTCATCGTGGTGATGACGCGCGAAAGGGATGTTTTCGTGCCGTTGGAAGAGCGAATCTCTATCGCCCGTGCTGCGGGCGCGCATGTGTTCTTGTCGCTGCACGCCGACGCTTTGGCCGAAGGCGAGGCGGTGGGGGCCACCCTTTACACCCTGTCCGACGACGCCAGTGACGAGGCGGCAGCCACTCTGGCCGAACGCCATGACCGCGGTGACCTGCTGGCCGGGGTCGATCTGACGGAACAGGATGATCTGGTGGCGGCGGTGCTGATGGACATGGCACGCACCGAAACCAACCCGCGCAATGATCGTTTGTCCCAGGCGCTGGCCGAGGCAATCCAGGCCGAGGGGCTGAAAATGCACCGCCATCCGCGCCAAAAAGCCAGCTTTTCGGTGCTGAAGTCGCCCGATATTCCATCGCTGCTGCTGGAACTGGGGTTCTTGTCTTCGGCACGTGATCTGGCGCGGCTGACCGATCCGGCTTGGCGGGCACGAATGACGACCGCTTTGCGCGATGGATTGAAGGTCTGGGCGAAAGAGGATGCGGCGCTGGTGGCGCTTCCCATCAGGTGAACTGGGCGGTGGGTTGCCACAGCGCAGAAAATCGCGCGTCAGTGTTTTGACCTTTCCTTGCACAGGCGTGTATAAGGCCGCATGTGCGTGGTACGCGCAATTAGGGTGCTGTCGGGCAGGGGTATCGGCGTGGTCAGGTTCATCGGGTCTTTTTTTGGGGCCATCTTCACGACAATCACGCTGGGCCTGTTGTTCGGGGCGCTGACCATTGGCGGCATTTTCTGGATGTATTCCGAAGGGCTGCCCAGCCATGACAGTCTGGCACAATACACCCCGCCCACCATCAGCCGGATCTATTCCGGCGAGGGCCGGATCATTGACGAATTCGCGCAGGAGCGTCGGCTTTTCGTGCCGATCGAGGATATCCCCGAACTGGTGCAGCATGCGTTTGTCTCGGCCGAAGACAAGCATTTCTACACCCACAAGGGCTATGACGTGACCGGCATGGTCGCGGCCTTTCGCGATGC
>CAZCFC010000487.1:0-1826 GCA_964497815.1 uncultured Cypionkella sp. | reverse complement strand
TTCGGCATCGGGTTGGATTTGCGCCAGACCACATCGTTCAGCATCCAATAGCCCTGATCCTGCAAGGCAGAGCCGACGCGGAAGATGTTGTGATAGCTGCCGATCACCCAGAGCGCGCCGTTCGGCTTGAGCAGGCGGCGGGCGGCGGCCAGCCAATCGCGGGTAAAGCGGTCGTAGGTGGCGAAGCTGGCAAACTGGTCCCAATGGTCGTTCACGGCATCGACCATGGAATTGTCGGGGCGGTGCAACTCGCCCTTGAGCTGCAGGTTGTAGGGCGGATCTGCGAAGATCAGGTCGATCGAGCCTGCCGGAAGTGCGTTCATCCGTTCGATGCAATCGCCATCAAGGATCTGGTTCAGCGGAAGCGTATGCGCCACCGCCGGTTTGGTTTTCGTTGCCATGCTCTGCCTCTGCCCTCGGTGTTTTTCACCGTTTGTTGATGCAGATGATGAGTCATTGCTGATTCGCCGTCAAATTCTTTATTGAATCAAGGGGTTACAGATTTATCTTGATACAAGATATTGTGGACGGGCTTGAACGAACGTCTATGCCAAGCTGTGACCCCAAGATTTAGAAGGCCATCCAGGTGCAGCTTTGTCGGGTATCCGGCGTTGAATTCCCACCCATAGCCGGGATGCTGTTGCGCCAAATCCACCATGATCCTGTCGCGTGTCACTTTGGCCACAATCGACGCAGCGGCGATGGACAGTGATTTGGCGTCACCTTTTACAATCGCCTGCGCCCGTCCATTCAATCCGGCGGGGATCAGATTGCCGTCGATCAGCACATGATCGGGCACAACCCCCAGGCCCGCCACCGCCCGCTCCATCGCCAGATGGCTGGCGCGCAGGATGTTCAAGGTGTCGATTTCCGCGACGCTGGCATGTGCGACACACACCTGCGCCCGGGCGGTGATCTCGACAAACAACGCCTCACGCCGGGCCGCTGTCAAGGCTTTGGAATCGGCCAGCCCGGGCGGAATGTCGTCTGGATTCAGGATCACGGCGGCCGCAGTGACGGGGCCTGCCAAGGGGCCGCGCCCAACTTCGTCCACCCCCGCCACAATGGCAAAGCCCTGCGCGCGGGCGGCTGTTTCAAAGGCGAAATCTGCGGTCAGTTTTGTCATGCCCCGGCCTAGCCGGAAACACGGGGCAAAAAAAGGGGGGCGAAGGCCGTTCTGGCCATTCGCCCCCAGTGCGGGCCTGTTGGGACAAGGCGTTGGGCGGCCCGGTTGGTTCAGCGCCCGCCCAGCTTGAACCCCGCGTCGCGCAGGCATTGGGCGGAATAGACGCGGTCGCGCTGGCCATAGATCCGCACCGACCGCGCGCAGTTGGGCAAACGATAATCAAAGCCTTCGTCCCGCATGCAGGATTCCGTATACATCGTCACTGGGCGCCCTGCGTCACTGTCGATCTCGATCGCGCAGACGTCTGGCACGCGGGGCAGTCTGGCAGGCTGAGGTCTGACTTTGTGCGGGCGGTGCTTCTTGTCGTTTTTGTTGTCAACCGCATTGGCAATCGTGCCGATCACGATGATGGCGGCCAGCGCCTTGGCCAGATCATCGCCCTTCTTGTCAGCCTGCGACGGCAGCGCTGACGCCATCAGCACCGACGCCGCCACCGCAAGCGCCGTCAGTCCGCCCATCAGTCTCTTGACCGGGTCTTTGGCCGGGGTGCGGCTGCGCAGGGCGAAATGCGTTTCCGCCAGGGTTTCTGATGCGATCACGGTCTTGGGCAGGATGTTGAACATTGGGGCCTCCATCGTTTTTTCTTCGGGCGGTTTGTCGTCGGGCGGTTTGGCTGCGGTGTGGTGTGCCGTGGCGAACC
>CAZCFC010000486.1:0-1828 GCA_964497815.1 uncultured Cypionkella sp. | reverse complement strand
AAGCCACCAGATCGGTGAGCGCGCCCAACTGGGTGACAACCGCCTCAAGTGCCCAACGCAGATCGGTGGGCTGCTCGGCCAAAGCGGCCCGCGCGGCGGCTTCAACGGCGCGGGCGTCGGCCTCGGCGCGGTCCAGTGCGACCTGCATCATCACGGCACCGGAACCAATGTAGGTATAGCCGATCTGGGTGCGATCCACCCCCAAAACCAATATGTCCAAATGCGCATCCTGCGCCCGCGCAAGTCTGGCGGCGGCAGTGATGGCCAATTCCGCCTCGTCGGGATTGGTCAAAATGGTCAGGATGGATTTATAGGCCATGGTCTGCACTCCCTTCGCGGTTATGGTGCGACAATTGCACCAAAAAATCTGCTTGGCCTTGATGCGGATCAATACATCTATCCAGTCGTGTTGACATGGATCAAAGCTGGGTTGTGCTGCGACTGCGAAAAGCGGGATAGTCGAAAAGCACCTGGCTGAATTCCGAGTCGCAATCGGATACGGACCGGGCGAAAGACGAAGGGACGCAAAATGTGGGATTACGTTAAACTGATCGTGCTGGGGGCCGTGGCGGTGTTTGCCGCGATTGCCGCCAACTATGCGCATGATCTGCCTTATATGGTGAACGCAATCGTTGTCATGTTGGCCGCCGCTGTCACATTCGTGTGGGAGTTGCGCCATGTGGGCGAAGTGCGGGTTCATCCGGCAAATGAATATATGGACGGCGTCGTACGCGCCGGGGTGATCGCAACGACCTTCTGGGGCGTTGTGGGTTTCCTGGTCGGCGTTGTCATCGCCTTTCAGCTGGCCTTTCCGGCGCTCAATCTGGGCGGGATCACCGACGGCATTCTGAACTTTGGGCGTCTGCGGCCGCTGCACACCAGCGCCGTGATCTTCGCCTTTGGCGGCAACGCGCTGATCATGTCGGCGTTCTACATCGTGCAGCGCACATGCGGCACGCGGCTGTTCGGGGGCAACCTTGGCTGGTTCGTGTTCTGGGGCTGGCAGCTGATGATCGTGCTGGCGGCGACCTCTTATATCCTCGGGGGAACGCAGGGCAAGGAATATGCCGAAACCGTCTGGTACATCGACATCTGGATCGCCGTGGTCTGGGTGGCGTTCCTGCTGGTGTTCATGGGCACGCTTTGGAACCGCAAAGAGCCGCACATCTATGTGGCCAACTGGTTCCTTCTGTCGATGATCGTGACCGTGGCGATGCTGCACATTGTCAACAACCTTGCGATCCCGGTTTCCATCCTGAGCAGCCAGTCGGTTCCGGTGTTCTCGGGCGTGCAGGATGCCATGACGCAATGGTGGTACGGCCACAACGCCGTGGGCTTCTTCCTGACCGCAGGCTTCCTTGGCATGATGTATTACTTCGTGCCGAAACAGGCCGAAAAGCCGGTGTTCAGCTATAAGTTGTCGATCATCCACTTCTGGGCCCTGATCTTCCTTTATATCTGGGCTGGACCCCACCACCTGCACTACACCGCCTTGCCCGAATGGGCGGCGACGCTGGGCATGGTGTTCTCGATCATGCTGTGGATGCCGTCCTGGGGTGGCATGATCAACGGCCTGATGACGCTGTCGGGCGCCTGGGACAAGCTCCGGACCGACCCGATCATCCGCATGATGGTGGTGTCGATCGGCTTTTATGGCATGTCGACCTTTGAAGGCCCGATGATGTCGATCAAGGCCGTGAACAGCCTGTCGCACTACACCGACTGGACGATCGGTCACGTTCACTCTGGCGCTTTGGGCTGGAACGGCATGATCACCTTCGGCGCGCTTTACTTCCTGACACCGCGCCTGTGGAACCGTCCGTGCCTT
>CAZCFC010000485.1:0-1844 GCA_964497815.1 uncultured Cypionkella sp. | reverse complement strand
TGATCGTGGGCACTATCAGCCCCTACATGGCGGATATGTCGGCGGATGTGATGGTCTTGTGCGACTATCTGCTGGGGCTGGCGCTGACCGAGTTTCTGTCCAACAACGCCGTGGCGGTGATCTACACGCCGATCGCGATTGAACTGGCGCAGACCCTGCATCTGAACCCGCGGCCGTTTGTGGTGGCGGTGATGTTTTCCGCGACATTGGCCTTTGCCACGCCGGTGGGGTATCAGACCAACATGATGGTCTACGGGCCGGGCGGCTACAGGTTTTCGGATTACGTCAAGGTCGGCCTGCCGTTGAACATCATCGTCTGGCTGGTGGCCTCGGCGCTGATCCCGCTGATCTGGCCGCTGTGAAGGAGGCAACATGAAGCGTTTCGGGATGGTTTTGGTTTTGGCAGGATGTGCAGGCTTTGGCGGCGCAGCTGTGCCGCAGGCGGCGCGGTTGTCGGCGGATGTGCTGACAGTCACGCTGTCGGATGCCACGGTTTGCCGGACGCAGTGGCAGGCCGCGGGGCGGCTGGACGCCTGCGGGCCGGGGTTTGATTACACCGTCAGCGTCGATCAGAACCCCAATGTGCTGCGCAAGTGGGCGCAGGAACTGGCCTTGGCGCTGGACGCACAGGGCGTGGTGCCGCCCATGGCCGAGGTGGTGATCACCGATGCTGCGGGGCGCAGCTGGCGCTTTGCGTCGCCGCCGCCTGCGTCTTTGGACTAGCACGGGCAGCGGGGTTGCAGTTTGCCCCCCGGCTGGTGTAAGGCAATCCATCACCGAAATGCGGAGTTTAGGGTCATGGCAGGCCATTCGAAATGGGCGAACATTCAGCATCGCAAGGGCAAGCAAGACAAGCTGCGCTCGAAGATGTTTTCCAAGCTGGCGAAGGAAATCACCGTTGCCGCCAAGATGGGCATGCCCGACGTTGACATGAACCCGCGCCTGCGGCTGGCCGTAAAGGCCGCCAAGGCCGTGTCGATGCCGAAAGACGTGATCGACCGTGCCATCAAGAAATCGCAGATGGGCGATGGTGCGGATTACACCGAAATCCGCTATGAAGGCTATGGTGCCAACGGCATCGCCATCATGGTCGAGGCGATGACCGACAACCTGAACCGCACCGCGTCGAACGTGCGCAGCTATTTCAGCAAATGCGGTGGCAATCTGGGCCAGACCGGTTCGGTCAGCCACGGCTTTGATCGGGTGGGCGAGATTTCCTATCCGGCTTCGGCTGGATCGGCCGATGACGTGATGATGGCCGCGCTGGAAGCCGGGGCCGACGACGTGGAGTCGGATGAAGATGGCCACTGGATCTACTGCTCGGTCGAAGCCCTGAACGAGGTGTCCGATGCGCTGGAAAAATCGCTGGGCGAGTCCTTGGAATCCAAGCTGATCTGGAAGGCGCAGGTTCTGACCGAGGTGGATCTGGACACGGCGCAAAAGCTGATGAAGTTGATTGACATGCTGGAAGAGGATGACGACGTGCAGACCGTCACCCACAACTTCGACATGTCGGATGAGGTTGCGGCGCAGCTGGGGTAAGCCAGCGGCTGGTTTCACCCACCAAACGCTAAGAGCCGCGCACCCCTGCGCGGCTTTTTCATTTGGCCGAGGCTGAAAAGGGGCGTCGCGTGATGAGGGTGCGTGGCTGAAATTGCGTGTTCGGCGCTATTTCGCGCGTGCATCAGTCCCAACGATCAACGCAAATGTCCTGTGGGGCGATAGTTGGGTTCTGGATCAGATCAGGATTGACGATTTCCTGCCCGCCGCAAATTAGCAACGCAGGGCCGACGCAACGATGCTGGTACCTTGAGGCTATTTGGTCGGAAAAACTCATCACCTTC
>CAZCFC010000484.1:0-1846 GCA_964497815.1 uncultured Cypionkella sp. | reverse complement strand
TCGAGATATAACCGTCCAGATTGACCGCGGCATCGGTGCCGGGCAGGGTGGGGGTATGCTGCGGGCCGCCCTTGATCCACAGGAATTTCTTGCCCGAAGGCGCATCATAGGGCTGCACCCCAAAGGCCGTGTCGCGCCGGAAACCCTGTGCGGCAACTTTCGCGCCCTTCACATCCGCTGCCGCACAGGGCGGGAAGTTGACGTTGTAAAACACCCTGTAATCGTCGCCGGTCCAGATGCCCTTGTCCAGAAGGGCGCGCACCACACCCGCGCCATGCACCACGGCCGCCTCGAACGGATCGTCCAGATCCGCGGTGGCGTGGCCCATGTATTGCGACATCGCAATCGCCGGAATGCCATGCAGGGCGGCCTCGATCGCGGCCCCGATGGTGCCGGAATAAAGCACGTTTTCAGCCGAGTTGTTGCCCCGGTTCACCCCAGACAACACCAGATCGGGCTTGGCACCTTCCAGCACGTCATAAACGCCGGCCAGCACGCAATCGGCCGGGCTGCCCTCGACGGCATAGCGGCGGTGCGACAGCTTGGCGTTGATCATCGGATGGGTGTAGCTGATGCAATGGCCAACGCCAGATTGTTCGAACGCGGGGGCCACCGTCCAGACCTCACCGTCGGGGCCGGCGATTTCGGTGGCGATGCGCGTCAGCACCTCAAGCCCCGGAGCGTTGATGCCGTCGTCATTGGTGATCAGAATACGCATTTTGCCTGTTAAGCCCTTGTTTTTGCATCATTTTTGTTGCGGACTGGCGCAAGCGATACCCATCTTTGGCGGCAGTGCCCTGACAGCACTGCTGCGCTTTGCGGTACTCTAGCGTTGGAAAGAAAAATCAGCAACCACATGCCAGCGCCAAAGCGCCCGGATCAATCATGCGGCGCGGGCTTTCAGGACGGGGGCAGGGCGGCGGACGAAAGGGCGGTTCGTCTGGGGGCCTCGCCGGTGTGATGCGGGCGGCGTTTGCGCGACATGCGGCAAAGGATTCGGTCGGTGGAGGCCCCTTCGCCCGACATCTTGCCGCGTGATGCCATCGCGGCGGGAGCGCGGCACCTTGCGTTGCTTGGGCGACGGACTGTGTCCGGTGCAATAGTGTCTTTCCGTCTCGCTTGAAGCGCCGTTGCGCTGTATGAAAGGTTGTGCCGTGCGACCGGGTGTTTTGGCGGATGACGGCGCGGGATTGCAGGGGGCTGCGAGACGACGCTATGGGATTTTGCCGCGAAACTGGGTCAAAACCAAGCCAGAATGAGCGGTAAACGGGACTGCGGAAGGGTGCGACATGAACGGCGACGATTCAAACAATAATGTAAAAACAAAGACCTACGGATCACATCGCCTGTCTGTCGCCCCGATGATGGATTGGACGGACCGGCATTGTCGCGTGTTTCACCGGGCCATGTCGCGGCGGGCGATGTTGTATACGGAAATGGTGACGGCGCAGGCGGTGCTGCATGGGCCGAAGGCGCGCTTGTTGGATTTCAGCGCAGTCGAGCATCCGGTGGCGTTGCAACTGGGCGGCTCGGTTCCGGCGGAACTGGGGCAGGCCACGCGGATTGCGCGGGACTGGCGCTATGACGAGATCAATCTGAACGTCGGTTGCCCGTCGGACCGTGTGCAGTCGGGGTGCTTTGGCGCGGTGCTGATGGAGCGTCCGGCGCTGGTGGCCGATTGTGTGGCGGCGATGCTGGATCAGGCCGATGTGCCGGTGACGGTGAAATGCCGCATCGGGGTGGACGATCAGGACCCCGAGGTGGTGCTGCCGGATTTCCTTGAAAAAGTGTCTGCGGCGGGGGTGTCGCATTTCATCATCCATGCGCGCAAGGCGTGGCTGGCCGG
>CAZCFC010000483.1:0-1852 GCA_964497815.1 uncultured Cypionkella sp. | reverse complement strand
GCCCGAGCCAAGGTAGGCGCGGAGGTGCTGCACCTCGGCCCCGTCGGCGGCGGGTGTTATCAAGGCCTGACGGCTGTTCTGCCGTGCCAGCAGCCTGTCGCGGTCGGCAAAACGCAGGTGCAGAAGATAAAGGTGGGGGTCCAGATTCAGGGTTTCAAAATCGGAATAATGGCCGCCGATGGACCAGTTCAGCGGGCGGGCGGTGATGCAGGGCTTGCAGTAGCTGGCGTTGATGCGGGCATAGCGGCGCTGCGACAGAACCGGCGCGCGGGCGTGCAGCGGGGTGGGTTCCAGATCTGTGCGGTGCAAAAGTTCAAGGGCGAAGGGCGAAATCACCCCCACCTGTTGCGCGCGCATCAGCAGCGTCAGCAGGTCTTGCCCACAATCCGGATCGGCCAGCAGGATCTCGTCCACGTCATTGAAGGCCACCACATCAAAACGGTGCAGCAGGGTGGCGGTAAAGCTGGAAATCATCTGCCAGCGCGCGCGATCCCAGCCGGGGCCGGGGGTGACATGTGGCAGCACGATCACCTGACAGCCCTGCGCCTGGGGCGGCAGGCTGCGGTGCGCGCCGTCGACCAGAATGAACAACTGCGATTTCGGAACGAATTGGGCGTAGTGGTCGATCCAAAGCGGCAGGAAGAACGGCTCTTCCCCGACCATGGTGGCAAACGCGATGCGGGCGGTCATGCAGGTTTCCGTTCTGGTTCCAATGTCGGGTATCTGGCAGATTTGGGTCAAGATCAAATATAATTGCTGGGAGGACTTGCGAGCGGAGAGCAGGCGGCTGACCGCGGACGGGGGTTTCACACCCCCGCGCTTCGCTACCCCCGTGGGATATTTGCGCACAGAGGATGAAAATTTGAGTCAAAGTTGACGAAGTCCGGTGTCAGATCGCGCCGATGCCGCGCAGGATCATCGACTTGACCGAGTCTTTGGCGTCTTGCCATTGCTGATCGTTCAGGGGCGTGCCGCGGTTCAGGGTTTCGATCTGGTGGCCGAAGTCGGCATAGTGCTGGGTGGTGGCCCACAGCATGTAAAGCAGGTGTTCAGGGTTCACGGCGGCCATTTTGCCCTGATCAATCCAGCCCTGAATCAGCGCCGCGCGCCCTGTCGTCCAGTTGCGCAGGGTGGTTTCCAGATAGTCCTGTATCACCGGCGCGCCGTGCATCACCTCACTTGCCCAGACCTTTGAGCCATCGGCGTGGCGGCGCGAGATTTCCATCTTGGCGTCGATATAGGCACCGATGCCTTCGACGGGGCCGGGGGCGTTATCCATGCTGTCGGCCGCGTGCAGCCAGATTTCAAAGATGTTCTGCACGACCTGGCGGTAAAGGTCTTCCTTGGTTGCAAAATAATAGTGCAGATTGGCCTTGGGCAGGCCCGCCAGATCCGCGATCAGCTGCATGGTGGCACCGCCAAAGCCCGCCTCGGCAAAGACTTTTTCTGCTGCCTGTAAAATCAGCGTTTCATTCTGCTGGCGGATTTCATTGCGCCGCAAAGGGCGGACAGTTTCGGACATGGGCTTGGCCTTCAGATTTTCGTTGACCGCTTGGTCAGGTTCTATAGCCTTCCACTTGACCATATGGTCAGGAAAAGATTCGGGACAAGGGGCAATCAGACCCCGACCCGCAGGGAGACAGCAATGGCGATGGGTGCGAACCAACGGATCGATTCCGCGCGTCTTTGGGACAGCCTTGGTGAAATGGCGCTGATCGGGCCGGGCGTGGCAGGGGGCTGCAACCGGCAGACCCTGACCGATGCTGATGGTCAGGGGCGGCACCTGTTTGCGCGGTGGTGTGCCGCTGCCGGGATGACCATGGGCGTCGATACCATGGGCAACATGTTCGCC
>CAZCFC010000482.1:0-1855 GCA_964497815.1 uncultured Cypionkella sp. | reverse complement strand
CGGGCCTTGGCGTGAACCTGTTTGACGAGATGCGCTACAACCTTGACGGCACCGAAAACGCGGAGTTCGTGCTGAACCAGCCCGCCTATCGCGATGCCCAGATCATCATTGCGGGTGACAACTTTGGCTGCGGTTCGTCACGCGAACATGCGCCTTGGGCCTTGCTGGATTTCGGCATCCGCTGCGTGATCTCGACCAGCTTTGCCGACATCTTCTACAACAACTGCTTCAAGAACGGCATCCTGCCGATCGTGATGCCGCAAGACGTGGTCGACATTCTGATGGCTGACGCGCGCAAAGGGGCCAACGCACGTCAAACCGTTGATCTTGAGGCGCAAACCGTCACAACTTCGGATGGCCAGGTGTTCCCCTTCACCGTGGACGGGCACCGCAAGCATTGCCTGATCAACGGGCTGGACGACATCGGTCTGACTCTGGAAAAAGTGTCTGCCATCGACTCATTCGAAAAGCAGAATGCGGCACTGCGTCCTTGGGCCTAAGTCGGTCAAAGCCACTACATATAGGGCCGCCCACTGGGGCGGCCTTTTTGTTACCTTGGTCTTGATTCAATCCTGCAACACCTTCACCCCGAAAGCGCCACATTGCGGGCGCTTTGTGAAGCCTACTGTTGCTCAACCAAGGGAAAGTGGGCAAGAATTGGGCAAGATTGAGGCACGCCGCCACAATGTGGCGAAATATATCGGAACAAGGGTCTGGCAGTGTACCAGATTCGTCCGGGTTGAGGATGGCAGGGCAGTGGTTTCGCGGCTGACAGGCGCGATCGTACGCATGATTCTGGTGATGGTCTTGTTTGCCACACCGTCCGTGCTGTTGGTCGATGTGACGGTGGACACCAAGCAGATGGTGGCCCTTGTGGCGCTGTTTGCGGGGGTGCTGACCTTTGTCGAATACAATGCCACCTACCCCAGCCTGATCGAATTCCGTGATGCCGCCCCCTTCAACCGGCTGCGCTTTTGCATGCTGCTGGCCACCGTCTTTTTCCTGACTGCGATTGAACGTGGCAAGACCATGCCCTCGACTTTGACCGAATTTGCCGACGCCATCGGCACCTTGATCGGGATGTCGATGGATTTCCCGTACAGCCCGGTCCGACTGGCCACACTGATGGTGTCCGATGGCGCGTCAGCCGAACAGATCGCCTGCATCCGCACTGCGGCAGGCATGGCCTATCTGATTTCACTGCTGTCGCTGGCGGTGTTTGTGATGATGCTGAAGGCCGGGCGCTGGCCCAACCGCGGCAAAGCGTTCAACGTCTGGATCAATCTGCCCACGTTTGACCCGACCGCCGGGGCCGATGTTGTGCAAAGGCTGACGCGTGACGCCCACGTTAACATTGCGTTAGGGTTTTTGCTGCCATTCTTGACTCCAGTCGTGGTGAAGATTTCTTCCTCGGGTTTTGATGCCCTTGCGCTGACGTCGCCGCAAACCCTGATCTGGACGATGACCGCATGGGCCTTCCTTCCCGCCAGCTTGTTCATGCGCGGCATTGCCATGGGGCGGATCGCCGACATGATCGTCGAGACACGCGCCGCCAATGGTCTGGCCGCGCAGGACAAGCGCTATCAGCCTGCCTGACAGTTCTGACGCTGGTCTTTCTGGCACAGGCCGGTTGCGCCGAATCCCTGCGCATCGCGACCTATAACGTCGATCTGTCGGCCGAAGGCCCCGGCCTTGCGCTGCAAATGATCGACCGGGGCGAAGACCCGAAGGTGGCCGCCTTGGTGCAGGTGATCACCGAACTTGACGCCGATGTCCTGCTGTTGACCGGGATCGACTATGATCTGCGCGGGGCGACGCTGAATGCCTTGGCCCGCCGCCTGGCCACGGCCGGGGG
>CAZCFC010000481.1:0-1855 GCA_964497815.1 uncultured Cypionkella sp. | reverse complement strand
TCAATCACATCGGGGTAAAGCGTGCCTTGGGCAAGGAATTCCGCGCCTTCGATGCCGTTGGCGTATTTCTGGAACACGTCAATGAACAACCCGCCAATGATCTTGCGCTTGGTTTCAGGATCGGAAACCCCGGTCAGGCGGCCAAGGAACAGCTCGGATTCATCGGCGTGGATCAGGTTCAGGTTATAGTTGTCGCGGAACATGGCGACGACCTGCTCGGCCTCACCCAGACGCAGCAAACCGTGATCGACAAAGACGCAGGTCAACTGATCGCCAATCGCCTCGTGGATCAGAATAGCCGTCACCGAACTGTCGACACCGCCCGACAACGCGCAGATGACCTTCTTGTCACCGACCTGGGCGCGAATGGCGGCAATCGCCTGTTCACGGTACAGGCCCATGGTCCAATCCCCGGTGAAGCCGGCCAGTTTCACGAAATTCTCATACAGCTTCGCACCCTTTGGGGTGTGATGCACCTCGGGGTGAAACTGCACGGCGTAGAACTGCCGCGCGACATCGGCGGTGATCGCAAAGGGCGCATTCGGCGATGTGCCGTAGACCTGAAATCCGGGGGCCAGCTTTGACACATGGTCGCCATGGCTCATCCAGACCTGCTCACGGCCCTCTGCGAACCAGCCATCCAGCAGCGGCAGGGTTTCGGCGGTGGGGGTCACGAACGCGCGGCCGAATTCTGCGGTGCCGTGACCGCCTTCGACATGACCACCCAGACAATGCATCATCACCTGTTGGCCATAACAGATGCCAAGGATCGGCACGCCCAGATCGAACACCCCCGAAGGTGGCATCGGCGCACCGTCCCAGTAAACCGAGGCGGGCCCCCCCGAAAGGATCACGGCTTTCGGCGCGAATGCGTCCAGAAAGGCGTTGTCGACCTTATTGTAAGGGTGGATTTCGCAATAGACGTTCAACTCGCGCAGGCGGCGCGCAATCAGCTGCGTGACCTGAGAGCCGAAGTCGATGATAAGAAGGCGATCATGCTGTGTCATGGCCCGCGTTAGCCGCCTGCGCGGGGAATCGCAAGATGGATGGCAGGGAAAATTCGTCTGTGCGGAAATTTCGGGGGCCTTTCAGCCCCCCTCGGCGTGCCGCCTCACCCCCTTGAGGATATTTGGGCACAGAGGATGTGTCCAAGTCGTTAATGGGGTTGGAATATGTCGGTTTTGTCGATTTTGCGGCGCATTCAGGGTGTGGCAGGTCGGGTATTAGCGGCATAAGGGGCGTAAATGGGCCGCGTTTGCGGCAACGGATGGAGAATGACATGAGCGATTTGGGTGGACGTCGGGCGCGGGGCGGTGGTGGGGCCACGCGGCGGGCCGAGCGGACTGCGGTGTCGTTTGAGACCGCGAAGTTCATCCAGCGCAACATTCCGAATTTCGAGATTCTCAACGAAGAGGCGCTGCAGATCATCGAGTGGAACGCCGAAACCGTCCTGGAAGAGATCGGTGTCAACTTTGTGGAAAATGAGGCCGCCTTGCAGCGTTGGCGCGATGCCGGGGCAGATGTGCGCGGCGAGCGTGTGCACATCCCGCGCGGACTGGCGCGCAAGCTTTGTGCAACCGCGCCGAAATCTTACATCCAGCACGCACGCAACCCCGAGCGTAACGTCGATATCGGTGGGCGCAATCTTGTGCTGGCCCCGGTTTATGGCCCGCCCTTCGTGCGCGACGCCGAGGGCGGCCGCCGTTACGCCACCATCGAGGATTTCCAGAATTTCGTGAAACTGGGCTACATGTCGAAATGGTTGCACCATTCCGGCGGCACGGTGTGCGAGCCGACCGATGTGCCGGTGAACAAGCGCCATCTGGATATGTTGCGGGCGCACATGGTGCTGTCG
>CAZCFC010000480.1:0-1859 GCA_964497815.1 uncultured Cypionkella sp. | reverse complement strand
TATTGGTATCGTTGGCCTTCGCGTTGAAGCCTACCGTCCACCGATCCTGAACCCGCACATCGCATTCACAGGACTGGAACTGGCTGCTTTCAATGCTCATCCCCTGACAGCCCAGACCGCTTGAGGTGATGGCGCGGTCTTTGGCCGAGTTGAAGGTGCAGTCGGCAAACCGGAACAGCTTGCCCCCCACCGGCAACATCACGCCGCTGGCCTGATTGTTGCACAGAAATTCGATGCCGATGATCTCGAACCTGCTGAAATCGGTGAAGCCCGAGAAATCAAGCATGTATTTATAGCGTTGGAACGTATAGCTGCGGGTGCCCGCCCCGCCCCACAACGCCTGACTCAATTGCAGGGTGCCTGCGCCGACGTTTTTCGACGTGACATAGACCTCGCGCCCGACGCCGGTTCCGCTGATGCGCGCGCCCACCGGAATCGCGGCAACGTTCACAACCCCGGTCAGGGTGTTGGGCTGCGTTGGCGCATAGGTGGCCACCGAGGTCACGGTCTGCGTGGCCCAGGCTGCCCCCGGTGTCACTGTGAACTGGCCATGCGACAACACACGGCGCTGGCCAAAACTGGTCAATCCGGTCAGGGCCGCCACATCAATCGGCGCTGTCAATTCGACGCGCCGTCCGTTCAGGTCAAGCGAGACGTGATCGGTGAAGTAGAACAGCGCCTGAAGGGCTTTCTTGAACCCCAGCAACTCGGACCCGAAAGCCGCCGCGTAGGTATCAAGGTTGAAATTGCGCGTGCAGGCCAGCCGTTGCGCGTCGGGCATTGTGATGATGCCCTCAAACCTGACCGGATTCTCGAAGGTCAGATGCGATCCGATGAAGTAGCTGCCGGGCGGAACGATGACGGTTTTGCCCACGGCCGCTGTATCCGCCGCATCAAAGGCCGCACGATCATCGGTGATGCCGTCACCAACCGCGCCAAAATCGCGCACATCGACCCAGTCGAACATGTCGGCATGAAAGACCGAAGTGATGTCCTCGATCGTGATGTCGTCGATCCTGACGGTGCCGCCGGTGGCCCCGGTCAGATCCAGACCGAAATGGCCGTAGACGGGTGCCGTGCCCCAGACCATGTTCACGCCCTGCCGGTTGCCCGACCCGATGATCGCTGACACGGTCACAACCGTGCCATAGGCGGTCAGCGCCACGCTGGGCCCGGTTTGCGTGGCCTGGGTGACGTTGGTGCCAGAACTGTTGCCCGCCCATGCCGCGATCCGCACCGAAGGCAAAGCGCCGCTGATGGCCTTTACCTTGGCTGTCACGCGCAGATAAAGCCCCGGCTGGATCGGGATTTGCTGAAAGCAGCGCAGCTTTTGCGTGGCACTGGTCTTTTGCAGTTCCAGACAGCCGCCGAAATCCTGATCCGAGGGCACGTAGGCTGCGTTTGGCTGCGCGTGATATGATCCCTGACCGGGGCGGCCATCCTCACGCGACCACAGCGACAGACCCGCCGAGAACGCCGGCGGCATCAGCACCAAACCTGCGGTAATTGCTTTGTTCATCCCAAACCCTCGTCTCGTTCCGCCAAATGCGGGCAACATCCGTTGTGTCACCACAGGCCAAAGGATTTACCGACAGGGGGTTAAGGCAGGCTTCGCGCAGCGTTCGCTGCCCGGAATTTACGCATTCATACCGCTTTTCAGGACAAACAGGCTGATTCCCCCCTCAAATGCCGGGTCTGCGGAACATTTGGCGAGAAATCTGTGCATATATACCAGTCCATGGTATAGGCGGCCAATGCATTGGTTGGACCGCCGTGGTTTGCGGCGTTCTTGAGAACTCAATTCTGGGGTGGGCAATGAGTCCGTATATTATGCGCATGCTTGGCATGAGCCGTGAACG
>CAZCFC010000479.1:0-1876 GCA_964497815.1 uncultured Cypionkella sp. | reverse complement strand
CATCGCCCAGTTGTTGGTGGTGACGTCCACCACAACTCCATCAACATAACCGGAGTCGATGGCAAAAACCGGGATGTTGGCGGCCTTTGCGGCCTCCAGTGCGGCGGCACTGGCGCGCAGATCGGCCATGGTCACGATGATCGCACCCACACCACGGTTGGCGGCGTCCTGAATGTTTGACGCCGTCGCCTCGCCCGATCCGGCGCTGTCAAGGTAGCTGACGTTCCAATCGGACTTGCCGGTTTCAGCAAGCCACGCCTCAAATCCCGCCTTGGTGCGCTGGTCCGACTGCGCCGCCGCGTTCGAGTTGATCATGACGACATCAAGCGCCTGCGCCACACTGACACTGCCCATCAAGGCAGCGAAAGAGCATGCGACTAACGTACCGGAGATCCGGTTTTTCATGTGCAATTCCTCCCTGAGCCGGTTATCCGGAAACAAGCTTTGCCGATCCGGTCCTAGCCTAAGCCACGCCGGTCCTCATCCGGCAACATCAGGTTGGACCGCAGCGATACAATTGTCAACTTAAATTACATTTGCAATCATGGGCAAATGGGAGGACTTGGATATGCGCAGCAACGGTTTGGAAATGGTCGAAGATGACGTGCTTATGGCCCGTGCGGCCTGGCTTTATTATGTCGGCGGCCTTAATCAGGAGGCGACGGCGAAACGCCTGAACATCACGCGCGCACGGGTGAACAAGATGCTTTCGGACGCCCGCGAAACCGGACTGGTCAGCATAACCATCAACCCCGCCAACATCGGCCTGCTGCCGGTCGAGGAGCTGATTAGAACCCGCTATGGTCTGGATTTCTGCATCTGTACGCCTGCACTGGGCTCCGACACTGGGGATGAAGCATCCGCTGCAATGGCCTCGTTTGCGTTCCGCGCCGTTGGGGCCGCTGCCGCCGCGCACCTGCGTCGGCACCTGTCGGATGAGCCAAACGCCGTAATTGGCACCGGCTGGGGCCGCACTTTGGAACAGATGACGCTGCAGATGGCAGGTGTGTCCGCCCCCGGCGCGCGCTTTATCAGCCTGATGGGATCACTGACCGCGAATTCGGCCTACAACCCTTTCGAGGTGGTGCATTCCCTGGCCCGCAGCACACGCGGCGAGGGCTATTTCCTGCCCGCCCCCTTCATCGCCGATACGCCCGAAGCGCGCGACGTTCTGACCAGCCAACAATCGGTACAATACGCAATGGCGTTGGGGCGGTCGGCGACTATGGACTATATCTCGCTGGGCGTGTTGCGCGAAGGTTCGCTCTTGCGCAATCAGGGCATGATCACGGCGGCTGAACTGGCCGAACTGCGCGCCCTTGGTGCGGTGGGCGATACCAACGGTCTGTTCTTCGACATGCATGGGCGCGCTGTGGACCACCCCTTGAACCTGCGCACCATCGCACTTGGGCTGGAGGACCTGCGCAAGATTTCGACCGTTGCGCTGGTCGCCGGGCGCAGCAAACTTGCCGCTACCCGAGGTTTTCTCGCCAACGGCATTGCCCATGGCCTGATCATCGACGGCGACACAGCCATTGAGCTTGCCGAAGCTGGCTAATTCTTCCGTCCCAGCATCTGTTGGGTCATGTTCAGGGTGAGCCGTTCCGGCTCTGACGTCCCGACCTTGCAGATGTCGTTCATCCTGAACAAACCTATCTGGCCGTTGTAACTGGCTGATACCGGTCGGTTCGCGGTTCGCGAGCAACCCGCAGGGCAGCGATGATCCAAGCAAGCCAAGCCCTAACGTGGGCCAGGATCCTGCGGATGTTGTGGCCGCAGGCGGTCAGGACAGCGAAGACTGCGTCGCCGATGGTGCCTTTCAACGGGCATCGGGACAGGCGGCCGTCGGTCTTCATGTGGCCGATTTCGGCCTCGA
>CAZCFC010000478.1:0-1882 GCA_964497815.1 uncultured Cypionkella sp. | reverse complement strand
GCGCCACCAGTGCCACGATATCCTCGATGCAGGTGGGTTTCATGCGCCGCAGCGCGTCCATCATGCCGCTGGATTCCACCTGAAACACCGCCACTGTCTTGGCGGCGGCGTACAAGTCGTAGGACGGGCCATCGTCCAGCGGGATCAAGGAAATATCAATATCCACCCCGCGCAGGCGCAGCAAGTCCAGCGCGTTCTGGATGACGGTCAGGGTTTTCAGCCCCAGAAAGTCGAACTTCACCAGCCCGGCCTGTTCGACCCACTTCATGTTGAACTGGGTTGCAGGCATGTCAGACCGCGGATCCTGGTACAACGGCACCAGTTCATCCAGGGGTCGGTCGCCAATCACCACCCCGGCAGCGTGGGTCGAGGCATTGCGATACAGCCCCTCGATCTGCGCCCCATAGTTCAACAGGCGCGCGACGACCTCTTCCTTGGCTGCTTCACGCAGGCGCGGCTCGTCCGCCAGCGCCTTGGTGATCGACACCGGTTTTACCCCGTCCAGCGGGATCATCTTGGACAGACGGTCCACCTGCCCGTAAGACATTTGCAGAACGCGCCCCACATCGCGCACCGCCGCCTTGGACAACAGCGCACCAAAGGTGATGATCTGCCCCACCTTGTCACGGCCATACTTGCCCTGCACATAGCGGATCACCTCTTCGCGGCGGTCCATGCAGAAGTCGATATCGAAGTCGGGCATCGACACCCGTTCCGGGTTCAGGAAGCGTTCGAACAGCAGCGCATAGCGCAGTGGGTCCAGATCGGTGATGGTCAGCGCATAGGCCACCAAAGACCCGGCCCCTGACCCCCGGCCCGGCCCGACCGGAATGTTGTGATCCTTGGCCCATTTGATGAAATCGGCCACGATCAGGAAATAGCCCGGAAACCCCATCCGTTCGATGATGTTCAGCTCGAAATCCAACCGCGCCTGATACTCTTGCGGCGTCACCGCATGCGGGATGATCGCCAACCGGCGTTGCAGGCCCTCATTCGCCTGACGGCGCAATTCGTTGACCTCGTCATCCGCGAATTTCGGCAGGATCGGCTTGCGCTTGTAGGTGGCAAAGGCACAGCGGCGGGCAATTTCCACCGTATTCTCAATAGCCTCTGGCAGATCAGCGAACAGCGTCACCATTTCGGCTTCGGACTTGAAGTAGTGCTGCGGCGTCAAACGGCGGCGCGGTTGCTGCTGATCGACATAAGCCCCTTCTGCGATGCAGATCAGGGCATCATGCGCCTCGTACATGTCCGACTTCGGGAAATAGACGTCGTTGGTGGCGACCAAAGGCAGGCCCATGTCATAGGCCATTTCGATAAAGCCACGCTCTGTCCCTGCTTCGGCATCGGGCAGACGACCGCCTTCTCCGGGATGGCGCTGCAATTCGACGTAAAGCCGCTGTGGAAACGCCGCAGCCAGCCGCTCTGTCAGCGCCCGTGCCTTGGGTGTCTGGCCGGTTTGCAGGAATTTGCCCACCGGTCCATCCGACCCGCCGGTCAGACAGATCAGGCCGTCCGCATGACGCTCAAGCTCGGCCAAAGTCACCTGGGCAATCGCGCCCCCCTTGTCGATGTAAAGACAAGAGTTCAGCTTCATCAGGTTCATGTAGCCCGCTTCGGACTGTGCCAGCAGCACCACAGGGGCCGGGTTGCGCGGCTTTTCGCCGGGTGCCGCCGGATCATGGGCCAAAGACACCTGACAGCCGACAATCGGCTGCACGCCTGCATCCTTGGCCGTCACCGAAAATTCCAGCGCTGCAAACATGTTGTTGGTGTCGGTCACGGCCACCGCCGGCATGTCCAGCTTGGCACACAACTTGACCAGTGCCTTCACAGGCACCGCGCCTTCCAGAAGCGAGTGTTCGGTGTGGACGCGCAGGTG
>CAZCFC010000477.1:0-1889 GCA_964497815.1 uncultured Cypionkella sp. | reverse complement strand
TCGCCGGGCCTTTGGCCAAGGGCGACGCCAAGCATGGCCCCTATGACGTGATCATGGTGCAGGGCGGGGTCGAAGTGATCCCTCCGGCCCTGCTGGACCAACTGAAAGATGGTGGCCGCATTGGCGCGGTGTTCATGGAAGGTGCTTTGGGTGTGGCACGCGTGGGTCACAAGGCTGACGGCCGCGTGACTTGGCGCTATGCCTTCAACGCGACGGCCCCGGTGCTGCCGGGTTTTGCCGCCGCCCGCGCCTTCGTCCTGTAATCGGCTGACCTTTGGCTATGGGGCCAAAGGCGCAAGCACGGCGCTTTGTCGCGTCTGAAAAGAGGGTTTGATGCGTAAGTTCTGGGCCGTTTGTGCCATCGCGGCAAGTGCGTTTGCAGCCCCCGCGGCGCAGGCCGAAACCTTGGCCGATGCTTTGATCGCGGCCTACAAGACCTCTCATCTTCTGGATCAGAATCAGGCCGTGCTGCGCGCCGCCGATGAAGATGCGGCAATCGCTGTGGCCAAGTTGCGTCCGGTGGTGAACTTTGCCATGCAGGGCAGCTGGCGCAAGTTTGACAATGACACCGCCAGCGTCTCGATGCCGACACCGTATTTCGAGTCGCTGGATGGGTCGATGACCCTGTCTGCGAATGTCCTGCTATATGCGGGGGGGCGGGGCCTGATGGCGGTGGACATGGCGCGCGAGTCCGTGCTGTCGACCCGCGCGGCGCTGGTGAACGTTGAACAAGAGGTGCTGCTTGCGGCCGTGTCAGCCTATGTCGATGTGCGGCTGCAGGCGGAAATCGTGGCGCTGCGCGAGTCGAACACCCGGCTGATCACGCAAGAACTGCGCGCCGCAAAGGATCGCTTTGACGTGGGCGAAGTCACGCTGACCGATGTGTCCCTTGCCGAGGCGCGGCTGGCTGCGGCCCGGTCGGGTCTGGCGGCGGCGCAGGGCAATCTGATGATCGCGCGCGAACGCTACAAGGCCGCAACCGGCAATTATCCGGGCAATCTGGCAGGTTTGCCAAAGCTGCCGAAAACCGCGAAGTCGCAAGAGGATGCGCGGGCCGTCGCGGTGCGCAGCCATCCCTTTGTCATTCAGGCCCAGCACGAGGCCAAGGCCGCCGAGCTGCGCGTTTCGATGGCCAAGGCCGGGCTGGGGCCGACCATCAGCGGTCAGGCGGCGGTGTCCGAGGGCTTTGACGGGCTGGGCAACAGCAGCATCGGTCTGTCGGTGAACCAGACGCTTTATGCGGGGGGCGAATTGTCGGCGCTGTATCGCAAGTCTTTGGCAGGAAAAGAGATTGCGCAGGCAGGTCTGCACCAGACCTCGGTCGTGGTGTCCGAGAATGTGGGGCGCGCCTGGGCCAATCTGGCCGTGGCGGGGGCTTCGATCGAAGCCGGATCGCGTCAGGTACAGGCGGCGCAAAAGGCCTTTGACGGCGTGCGCGAAGAGGCGACCTTGGGCGCGCGCACCACGCTTGACGTGCTGAACGCCGAACAGGAATTGCTGAATGCGCGCGCAACCAAGTTGCAGGCCGAGGCCAGCCGTTATGTGGGCACCTATCAGTTGCTGGCCACGATGGGGCAGTTGACGGCGGAACACCTGAACCTTGGGATCCCCACCTTTGACCCCGAAGCCTATTACGACGCGGTCAAGAATGCCCCGGCCACCTCGGCCCAAGGCAAGGCGCTGGACAAGATTTTGGGCAAGATCGCCAACTGATCCGCGATTCTGATTTGCCAAACGGGCGTCCCATGCAAATGGGGCGCCCGTTTTGATGTGATCTGGCGCATTTGCGAACAGTTCTAGACGTTTGATCGTTTCCGCAGTTGCGCCAATTCCTTGTCTTGTAGGGCATCTGTCGTTAGACTGTCGGCAAGATTTGGAATGTGAGTTGG
>CAZCFC010000476.1:0-1900 GCA_964497815.1 uncultured Cypionkella sp. | reverse complement strand
CCGATGCCCAAACGCTTTCGCCTGACCCGCCGCTTTCCGGTCGCCATGACCGAAGACGGCTATCGCCGCCTGAAAACATTCGCCAAAGAGGCGGGGCTGGATGAGGGCGAGGCGCTGTCGTTTCTGTTCGAAAACTACGCAAGCGTGATCAATCACGACAACATGACCCACCGCTTGCGCCTGTTCAACTCTGAACTTGAGGCGCGCAAGACATGACGCACGGCGATGCGGACGGGGCGGATGCCTCCGGCGGGGGTATTTGGAACAAGATGAAAGCCAGGGGATTCCCCACCCCAAGGTTCCGGCTTGGCTATCCGGCGTGTCAGGGTGGGGTTTCACCTTGTGCGGTCATCGGCTCCCCAGCCTGTACCGCAGCGTCAGGATCGCAGACCGACGTTAAAGCAAGGTAAAGGCGCATCGCGTTTTCATCTTGTTGAAAATACCCCGGGGGGTCCGGGGGGCAGGCCCCCCGGCCTTTGGCCAGGGACAACATCCGGAGTACGGCGATGACAGCGAAACTCTACTGCTTTGGCGAATCCGGCAATGCCTACAAGGCGGCGCTGGCGCTGACTTTTGCCGATATGGACTGGGAACCGGTCTTTGTGGACTTCTTCAACGGCGAGGCCCGCAGCCCGGCCTTCCGTGCCATCAACGAGATGGGCGAGGTGCCGGTTCTGGTGGATGGCGATACCACGCTGACCCAGTCCGGGGTGATCCTTGATTACATCAGCTCCAAATCCGGCAAGCTGGGCGGCAAATCGGCGGCAGAGCGGCGCGAGGTGTTGCGCTGGATGTTCTGGGACAATCACAAGCTGTCGGCCAATATCGGCACCACCCGATTCTTGATGAACTTCCTGCCCGAAGACAAGCGCCCCGCCGGCGTCATCCCCTTTCTGCAGGGCCGCCTGAAAGCCGCCTACACCGTGCTGAACGATCATCTGGCGCAGCGCACCTGGGTGGCCGGTGGTGCCGTCACCATCGCAGACCTCTCCTGCGCAGGTTATCTTTACTACCCCGAGCCCTTCGGCTTTGACCGCGCCGACTGGCCGCATATCGACGCCTGGCTGGACCGCATTGCGGCGATGCCCGGCTGGAAACACCCCTATGAACTGATGCCCGGCAATCCATCGGACCGGGCCTGAGGAGGCATCATGACCGACGCTTATATCTACGACGCCGTCCGTTCGCCCCGTGGCAAGGGCCGCCCGGATGGGGCATTGCATGAACTGACGTCTGTCGCGCTGTCGGCCAGGATTCTGAACGCCATCAAGGATCGCAACGGGCTGCAAGGCCACGCGGTGGAAGATGTCATCTGGGGCAATGTCACCCAGGTCGGGGAACAGGGCGGATGTCTTGCCCGCTCGGCAGTGCTGGCCTCGGATCTGGACGAAAGCATTCCCGGGCTTGCCATCAACCGCTTCTGTGCAAGCGGGATGGAGGCGGTGAACCTTGCCGCCAATCAGGTCAAGGGCGGCGCGGGACAGGCCTATATCGCCGGTGGGGTCGAGATGATGGGCCGGGTCGCCATGGGCAGCGATGGCGCCGCGATTGCCGTTGATCCGGGCCTTGCGATGAAGACCTATTTCGTGCCCCAGGGGATTTCCGCGGATCTCATCGCCACGCAATACGGCTTTACCCGCGATATGGCTGACGCTTTGGCGATGCAATCGCAGGCCCGCGCCGCCGCCGCCTGGGCCGACAACCGCTTTGCGCGGTCGATCATCCAGATCAACGACCAGAACGGCCTGCCCATTCTGGGCCATGACGAATACATGCGTCCGGGCACAGACATGCAGGCTTTGGCCGCTTTGAAACCCGCCTTCAAAGATATGGGCGAGGTGATGCCCGGCTTCGACAAGATCGCCCTGATGAAATACCCGCATCTGGAGCGGATCAACCA
>CAZCFC010000475.1:0-1901 GCA_964497815.1 uncultured Cypionkella sp. | reverse complement strand
ATTACGACAGCCTGATCGGCAAGCTGATCGTGCATGGCCGCGACCGGCCCGAGGCCTTGGCCCGGCTGAAGCGCGCCTTGGGCGAATTGATCATCGACGGCGTCGACACCTCGGTGCCGCTGTTCCACATGCTGCTGGCCGAGCCTGACATCCAGAACGGTGAATACAACATTCACTGGCTGGAAAAATGGCTGGCCGTGCAATTCGGGGGATAAAGCGGGCGCCTTCGGGCGCCCCTTTTCATCATGGACCAGATCACCCCGGAAATCTTGCTGCGCGGCTATGCCATGGGGGTCTTCCCGATGGCAGATGGCTGCGATGATCCCGGCATTCACTGGGTTGACCCGCGCCGCCGTGGCATCTTTCCTTTGGAAGGTTTTCACATTTCAAGCAGCCTTGCAGCGCATATCCGCCGCGGGAACTACCGCATCACAACCGACACCGACTTTGCTGGCGTTCTGGCGGGCTGCGCCGACCGCCCGGAAACCTGGATCAACGCCGAAATCACAGCACTTTATCTGGCGCTGCATCACATGGGCCATGCGCACAGCCTTGAGGTCTGGTCAGGGGATGACCTGATCGGTGGAGTCTACGGCGTGACCCTGGGGGCGGCTTTCTTTGGCGAAAGCATGTTTTCACGCAGGACCAATGCGTCGAAAACGGCACTGGCCTATCTGGTGCATCGCCTGCGGGCGGGGGGATTCACCCTGTTTGACACGCAGTTTCTGACGCCGCACCTGGCCTCTCTGGGCGCGGTGGAAATCACGCGGGCGCAGTATCAGCTCCGCCTTGCAGATGCACTTCGCCAGCAGGCAACCTTCGATCCACCCGGCTATCAGCCGTCGGTGGCCGGGGTTTCCTCGTCGGGCGCGGGTTCTTCCGCGGGCACTTCTGGCAGTGCCAGTTCGCCCACATCGCAGCGCAACACCCACACGTCATAGCGCGGATGGTCCAGCGCCGACAGCGCGGGGCTGGAGGCAACCATCCAGCCGTTGAACACCGGGTCCTTGACCGATGCGTCGATGATCGTCAGATGGGCTTCGGCCTCGGCGGTTTGCTTGTCTGCCGGATAGCGGCATTCGTTGACCTGCACGGTGACGCGGCCCACGGCAGCAGACTGGCCGTCGGCCAAGGTCACGTCCCGAACTTCGCCGGTCTGCTTGTCCAGAATGCGCAGCTGCGCGCCCGGTGCCGCAGCCATGTCCTGCGCCAACCCCGGTGCGGCCAGCAACGACAATGCCAAGGCCAGCCGCTTCATGGCGTGGCCTCGGCATCGCTGCTGCCACCACTTGAGGAGACGAATTTCATCAGCAAGGAAATCAGGCTGACAGAGCCCTGCGTGTCTTCGATCTCTTGTCCGGGCGCAAGATTCTCGGACGAGCCACCCGGCATCACCTCGACAAAATTGCCGCCCAGAAGGCCCTCGGACGAGATCAGAATCGCGGAATCGTCAGGCAGAAGAATGCCTTCGTCCATCTCGATGGTGGCATCGGCAAAGAAGGTTTCGGGGTTCAGCGTCAGCGAGGTGATGATCCCCACCTTGACCCCCGCCAACCGCACATCGGTGCCTGCCTTGATCCCTTCGACCGAGCGGAATGAGGCGGTCAAAGGATAGCTGCCCGCCGAACCGGTCAAGCCGCCACCGCCCATCGCATAGGCAAGAAACGCCACCGCCGCCGCCAGAACGGCGGCACCGGCCAATACTTCTGCGCGGTTTTCGGCCATTATTCGGGCTGCCACGCCTCGTAGTCACGCCGCACAGCCGGGGCTGCCCCCCGGATGGAACCGGGCGGAGCATAGGCGGCGGCCGTTCCGGTCAGGTTTTCCTGATGCGGTTTTTCCCAGGCCTTATGCACCAGCGGGGCCTTGGTTGGCGGCTGATCCCAAGTTAAATGCAGCCA
>CAZCFC010000474.1:0-1905 GCA_964497815.1 uncultured Cypionkella sp. | reverse complement strand
TCGCCCGAGAAGGGGCAAACCTTGCGGCGGCGGAAAAACGGTTTGTTCGCCATGGTTTATGGTCCTTTCCTGAGGCTTTGGATCAACGACGACGGTCGCCGCCGAACGACGGACGTTCGCCGCGGTCGGGACGGTCACCGCCAAAGGACGGACGCTCACGGCGTTCGCCACCAAAGCCGCCTTCGGGACGGTCGCCACGATCGCCACGCTCACGCTCGTCGCGCTTTTGCATCTGGACCGAGGGGCCCTCGACATGGGCATCGACCTTGATGGTCAGAACGCGCATCACGTCGTCATGCAAACGCATCAGGCGTTCCATTTCCTGCACGGCGGCCGAAGGGGCATCCGATTTCAGCAGGGCATAGTGGCCTTTGCGGTTCTTGTTGATCTTGTAGGCCATCGTCTTGACGCCCCAGTATTCGTGTTCAACGATCTTGCCGCCGTTGTCTGCGATAACTGTGGAGAAATGTTCGATAAGGCTTTCAGCCTGCGCAGAGGAAAGATCCTGACGCGCGATCATGACATGCTCATATAGCGGCATGTAGACTCCGATCTGGTGTGGCGCATTTCATAGGACGGGCAAACACTTTCCGCGGCCCGTCCACGAGAGCCTGCGCCGGTTCATGGAATTGCGGAAAGATGCGGCCTTATACAGATATTCCGGGGCGATGCAAGCGGCGGGGTGATGGGGCGGGGTGATGGGGGCGACAAGCCGGGGCTGCAAGGTTGTGACGGGTTTTTGATTGTGCGCAGGCGCGCAGAAGTTGTTTGAAACCTTCGAATTGAGCGAATGGGCAAAGCTGGGGCATGGAGGGGGCAAGCCGGGTTTGTCCGGTGAAATCCTAGCCTTATCCGGAGTTTCAGATGATCCGCCTTGCCCCCCTTGCCATGATCGCGGCCTTTGCCGCCGCCCCCGCCTTTGCCGCGCCGGAAAAATACACGCTGGACCCAAGCCACAGCCAGATCGTGTTCACGTATGAACACTTGGGGTATTCGACCACGACCGGCATGTTCTCGGGCTTTGAAGGCGAGATCCAGTTCGATCAGGCTGATCCGGCCGCCTCGTCGGTCACGGTGTCGTTTCCGGTGAAAACCATGTTGACCGGTTGGCAAGAGCGCTTTGACCACTTCATGTCGAAGGACTTCTTTGACGCTGCGGATGATGAGATGGTCACGTTCACTTCGACCGCGATTGAAGTGACCGGCGAGAAGACCGCCAAGATCACCGGTGATCTGACCCTGAACGGCGTGACCAAGGCGGTGGTGCTGGACGCGGTTCTTAATCAGGTGGGCGAGCATCCGATGGCAAAGGCGCCGTGGGCCGGCTTCAGCGCCACCACCACGCTGATCCGCAGCGAGTATAATCTGGGCATGTTCGCCCCCTATGTCAGCGATGAAGTGAAGCTGAACATTTCGGTGGAAGCGGCCAAAGCGGCTGAGTGATCCGTTTTCGAAAGCGAAGGGCCGCCGGACATCCGTTCGGCGGCCTTTTTCTTTGAGCGGGCGCGGCTTCCGCGGGGCATCGAGCCCCCCGGAACCCGGCTGATGCGTCTTGTGCCGGACAGCGCAGGTTTGCGGCGCTGTGGACAGATGAGTATTTGGAAAACAGCAGGCATGAGAAGCCGCCGGGTGTGACCCCGGCGGCTGTGTCATGTGCGGGTGGCGGTGAGGTTCACCGTGGCGGTGACACCAAAGCCTACGGTGGATTCGTCGGCATAACCGGCCCCGATGCCAAAATCGCGGCGGTCCAGCTGGGCGGTGCCTTGCATCGTTGCGGTATCGCCGGTGATTTGCAGGGTGAAGGGCAGGGCCAGTGGTTTGTCCATGCCGTGCAGGGAGAGTGTGCCTTTGGCCTGATAGCCGCTGGGGGCGGGCAGGATGTCGGCGGTGAAGGTCGCGGTGGGA
>CAZCFC010000473.1:0-1909 GCA_964497815.1 uncultured Cypionkella sp. | reverse complement strand
GGACCACACTTTTCTGCATTTTTGTGAACCCGCACAGAATTTCCCAGCCGCGCCGAAAGGATCGGCCACGAGCAGCCCCCTTTGGCACAACAATCTTGCCGTAACGCTGCGCGAGTCAGGCAGCCTGCAGGCCTTTTTTCCGAATTTTGAATCGGCGGACCGCCAAAAGGCCCAGCACCGCCGTCAGATAGAGCCCTGATTCCACGGTATAGACCTTGCCGATCATGACAAAATGCACTGCTCCGGCCAAAATCGCCGGATAAGTCAGCCAATGCAGCCGATTCCATGCGTATGGCCCCATCTTTTTGATCGCCAGGTGGTTTGACGTGGCCACCAAAGGCAACAACAGCAGGAATCCGACAAATCCGACGATGATATAGGGGCGCTTGAACAGGTCGTTCAGGATTTCGGCCCCGCGCAGGCCCATATCAAGGGTGATCCAGGTGGCGAAATGCAGGGTCACGAATCCTGCACCCAGCAAACCCAGCGCCCGACGGAACTTCAGCAGGTTGATCCCGGCCCAGCGCAGGGGTGTGATGCACAGGCTGGCGATCAGCACCTGCAAGCCCCGTTCGCCAAAGCCGCGCTCCAGCGCCTTGACCGGATCCGGCCCCAGCCCACCGCTGCCCGCCTGCCAGATCATCCAGACCGCCAGCAGTCCCCCCATAGTATAAACAGGCCAGGTGGGCAGGCGGCGGGCAGTCTGGTTAAGGATGTCGCGCATCAATAATCCACCGCCAGATCTTGCCCACTATAAAGTGCGGCAACGTCATCGGCATACCCGTTGAACATCAAGGTATCCTGCCGCCCCGCAAACAACCCCCCGCCCACGCGCCGCTCACTGGCCTGGCTCCAGCGTGGATGATCGACCGTCGGGTTCACGTTGGCGTAAAAGCCGTACTCGCTTGGTTGCAGCATGTTCCATGTCGTGCGCGGCTGTTCGGCCGTCAGGGTGATCCGCACAATCGACTTTATCGACTTGAAGCCATACTTCCACGGCACCACCAGCCGGATCGGCGCGCCGTTCTGATTTGGCATCGGCTTGCCATACAGCCCCGTCGCCATGATCGTCAGCGGGTGCATTGCCTCATCCAGCCGCAGGCCTTCGCGGTAGGGCCACTCTATGGATGTCGTGTTCTGGCCCGGCATTTCCTCGGGACGGACCAAAGTTTCAAAGCCCACGTATTTCGCGCCCGCCTGCACGCCCAGCCTTGTCAGCAAGCCCGACAGTTGAAACCCCTGCCACGGCACGATCATCGACCATGCCTCGACACAGCGGAACCGGTAGATCCGCTCTTCGATCGGCTGGCCCGCAACCAGATCGGTCAGCGAGTAGGTGCCGGGATTGTCCACCAGCCCATCCACCACCACGGACCAGGGGTCGGTCGTCAGGCCGCCGGCATAGGTGGCGGGATCGGTCTTGTCGAAGCCGAACTCATAGTAGTTGTTATAGCTGGTGATGTCCTCCAGCGTGTTGGGCTCGTCGTTGGTGGAATATCCCGCCGCTTGGGCGGGGCTGACCATGGCAAGCCCTGCGGCCCCGGCGATCAACTGGCGACGGTTCAGGAAAAGCGATTGCGGCGTCACATCCGACCACCGCAGGTTTGTCTTGAAGGTCATGCTGTATTCCTATCTGTTCTGACGCAGAAGATGATGCGGATAGGGCAAAAGACAAAATCATGTTGTCTCACATCTGCGCCAACGCGCTGTAACATTCGCCTGCAGGCTCACGCAGGATCACATCCGTTAAATCAAATGTGACTTGAAATTCCACAAACCCACAGCTTAGGGGCGAATGCCACCAAGGCAAGCTATGCTCACGCGAATGTCAGAGTGAACCAAAGTGCGTTGTGCTGCGTTTCGTCTATGCCAATCCGGCTTAGATCAACAGGAGTGACCCCAATGATCC
>CAZCFC010000472.1:0-1913 GCA_964497815.1 uncultured Cypionkella sp. | reverse complement strand
GATGGGTTCCGAAAAAGGCCACATCCAGCAGCCGCGCCGGGCCAATTGGAATAGCGCCGGCAAGCCCCAGGCTTTCGGGACGCAGACACAGGGTTTGCGGCCCCGCCAGCGTGGACCGGATCGCCAGTTCCCCCAAGGCGGTGCGGATGCCGCCAGCCACAGGTTCAGCCGGTATCAGATTGATTTCCCCCATGAAGTTTGCGGAAAACAGCGACGACGGCGCAAGATAGATCTGCTGCGGTGGCCCCAGATCCTCGATCTGGCCGTGGTTCATCACCACGATGCGGTCGGCCACCGCCATCGCCTCTTCCTGATCATGGGTCACATGCACAAAGGTGGTGCCCACCCGGCGTTGGATGGCCTTCAGTTCATCCTGCATCTGACGGCGCAGCTTCAGGTCCAGTGCGCCCAACGGCTCATCCAGCAGCAGCACATCCGGGTCCACCGCCAAAGCCCGCGCCAATGCCACCCGTTGCCGTTGCCCACCAGACAGCTCATGCGGGCGGGCCTGTGCCTTGGCTTCAAGGCCGACCATCGCCAGCATCTGCATGGCCTTGACTGCCCGCGACTTGCGATCCTGCCCGCGCATGCGCAGCCCGAATGCCACATTGTCCAGCAGCGTCATATGTGGAAACAGCGCGTAATCCTGAAACATCGTTGTGGTCGGACGGTCTTTCGGGGCCACTTGCGTCATGTCGCGGCCCCCGATCAACACCTGCCCTTCGCTGGGGGCAATAAACCCGCCCAAAATCGACAACAGCGTGGTCTTGCCACAGCCAGAGGGACCAAGCAGCACGATGAACTCGCCCGCAGCGATGTCAAGGCTGACCCCTTTCAGGGCGGTAAACCCATCAAAACGCTGCACGATATTGCGGATCTGTACGTCGGCCGTCATTTGCGGACCTTTCGGAACACGGTGAACTCCAGCACGATCAGCACGCCCACCGAAACGATGAACACCAGCGACCCGATGGCATTGGTTTTAGGCGAAAGACCCGATCGCAGCATCGACCAGATTTCCACCGGCAAGGTGACGTCAAACCGGGTCAGCAGGAAAGCGATGATGAACTCGTCCCAACTGAAGGTGACAGACAGGAAAAACGCCGCCAGCATGGGGGCCATCAGCATCGGGGCGGACACCAGCCACAGCACCCGCGCCTCGGTTGCCCCCAGATCACGGGCGGCGCGCTCGGCGTTTTGGTGCTGATCGCCCATCGCGGCGTAAAGGATGGCAAAGCACAAAGGCAGGTTGATCACCACATGCCCGATACCGGTGGCCAACAGCGACGGCGGCAGACCTGCGGCGTTGAACACCGTCAACAGGCCCAGCGCGATGATCAGGTATGACACCGTCATCGGCGCAATCAGCAACCCGCGCATCAGAACCGACCCCGGCAGCCGATAGCGCGCCAGCGCATGCGCCGCCAGAAACCCCAGACCCAGCGCCACCACCGAAGACAGGATCGCCACCAGAAACGAATGTCCCAAGGCGGCCATCAGGTCGCGGTCGGCCAGAACCTGATGATACCATGTCAACGTCGGCCCCTTGAACGGCGGCACCGGCAGGCGGCCATCCTGAAAGGAAAACAGCACAAGCACGCCCACGGGCAGAAAGATAAAGCCGTAAAGCGTTCCCAGATAGGCCCATGACAACAACCGCCCCATGCTACACCCGATCCAGTTTCAGCCAGCGCGCGCAGGCAAAATAAGCCAGCGTCACCACCGCCATCAGGATGATCGACATGGCAGAGGCCATCGGAAAATCCCCCCGCCGCCCCAGTTGCAGCATGATCAGCTGGGGCAGCGTCAGCTCGTTGTTGCCGCCCAGGATCTGCGGGGTGATGTAGTCTCCGATGCACAGAACAAAGGTCAGGAACGCCCCGGTGATCACCCCCGGCAATGTCAGCGGCAGG
>CAZCFC010000471.1:0-1942 GCA_964497815.1 uncultured Cypionkella sp. | reverse complement strand
ACCGGGGTTATCAGATCCTGCGTGGCGAGTTGACCAATGTCGGCGTGACGGACGTGGGCCGCAACGCGGTGCGGATGTTTGACGTGGTCGAGCCGACGCTTGATTGGGTGGCATTGGCCAAGGGGCACGGGGTGACAGGCGTGCGGGTGTCCGAGATGGCCGGTTTCAACACGGCCTTTGCCGCGGCGATGGCAAAGCCTGGCCCCAGGCTGATCGAGGTGATCTGCTAAGGGGGGCGCACCCCCCGCTGGCTTCGTGAAGACCGAAGCCAGCCCCCCCGAGGATATTTGGGCACAGAGGATGACAATTTTAGTCAAATCCCTGCGAATGGCGCGCATCAACATTTCCCTGTCAGATCCGCGCGTTTTCGGGCATCACCGGTTAAAATGGAGGCTCCATGGCACTTGAACCCCACACCATCGCCGGACGCGCGCCCCGGCTTGCCGTTCTGATTGACGCAGACAACGTCCGCGCCGTGAATGCCGAGGCAATTCTGAACGAAATCGCCTCGTTTGGCGATCCCAGCCTGCGCCGGGTTTATGGCGATTGGTCAAGCTCTGCGCTGGGTCAGTGGAAAGAGCAGGCGCGCAATCTGGGTCTGGTGATGCATCAGCAATCGGCCAATACCAAAGGCAAGAACGCAAGCGACATCGGCCTTGTGATTGATGCCATGGACATATTGCACGCGGGCAAGGTGGATGGGTTTGTGCTGGTATCCTCGGACAGCGATTTCACCCGGCTGGCCAGCCGCATCCGCGAGGATGGCCTGCAAGTGATCGGCATCGGTGAGGCAAAAACCCCCGAATCCCTGCGCAAGGTCTGCAACCGCTTTGTCCTGATCGAGAATATCGTGAACGCCGACGACGCGACCGCGGCACCCGCGCCAACCGACAGGGCCGAGAAAGCCGCCGAGCCGCGCCCTGAAAAGCAGGCGCCGTCAAAGGTGATCCCACTGATCCTTGACGCCATGCGCAAGATCGACCCCGATCAGGACTGGTACGCCCTGGGACAGCTGGGCCAGGTGCTGACCCAGCTGCACACCGACTTTGACCCGCGCAGCTATGGCAGTGCCAAGCTTTCGGACCTTTTGAAGAAATCCGGGCGGTTTGAAGTAAAGGCCGGACCCAACAACGCTTTGACCGTGCGTGACAAGGCGTAGAGGCGCCGGGATCCGCAACCCTGCAACTTTCTGCGTGACCCAAAGGACAGCCTCTGCCAAGAATATCCCATGTCGCAGGCTGTGTGTGCGTTTGACGATTTGACCGAGTTTGCCGTTCACTTCCTGTTGGCCAGACAGGGAGACGTGCGGCTTTTGCCCTATACGTTGATCAAACGCTGGCCGGACCGGCCCGCCCTTGAGATGATCTACACACTGTCGATGGCGGCAGGCAGCATCCAGCAGGTGTTGCAGGGGGATGACCTTTCCCCCCGCGCCGCCGAAGCGTGGCGGGTGGCGGCGTTGTTGGGCGCTGATCTTTATCTGATGCAGGCGATGGGGTTGCCCACACAGACCGGGGCCGACATGCTGGCCTATTGGCAGGCACAGGACCGGTTCTTTCTGCCTTAGGCCGGATCTATCCCCAACCAGACCCCACCCTGAGGCCGAAGCGTCAGGATCATCACCGGCTTTGGATCCTTGCCCGGAATGCGTTTGAACCGATACCGGGCCAGCAGCGTGGCCAGAATGATCACCGCCTCTTGCAGTGCAAAACTGGCACCGATGCAGATGCGCGGGCCGTCACCGAATGGCAGATAGGCAAAGCGGTCCACCGCTTTGGGGTCGGTGAAACGGCTGGGGTCGAAGGCATCGGGATCCGGCCACAGCAGGTGGTGGCGGTGCAGCGCATAGATCGGCAGGATCACGGTATCGCCGGGGCGGATTTCACGGCCCACCAAGGTATCGGCAGCCATGGCGGTGCGCGACAGAAACGCGGCGGGGGGA
>CAZCFC010000470.1:0-1946 GCA_964497815.1 uncultured Cypionkella sp. | reverse complement strand
CCGAAGATCGCGAGGTGGGGTTCACCTTGGACCAGATGCACCGCGCCATTGTGCCGACGGGGATTCGCGTCGAGATCCCGGAGGGTTATGAAATGCAGATCCGGCCACGGTCGGGTCTGGCGGTCAAGTTCGGCATCACCTTGCCCAACACGCCGGGCACCATCGACAGCGGTTCTCGCGGGCCGTTGGGGGTGGCGCTGATCAATCTGGGCGATGACCCCTACATCATCCGGCATGGAGAGCGGATTGCGCAATGCGTGATCGCCCCCGTGGTGCAAGCGGGGTTTGACGTGGTGGATACCTTGGGAGAAACCGCGCGCGGCGAGGGCGGGTTCGGCTCGACAGGGCGGGTATGACGCTGGTTTTTGGACTGGCGGCGATGCTGTGGGGGCTGGGCTGGCTGATGGGCACGCCCGTGCGGCTGCGCTGGGGCATGATTGGGGCCCTGTGGGCGGCTGTGGTTCTGGGCAGTTGGCTGCTGCCAGAGGGGCACAGCCTTCGCGCGTCGCTGGGCGGGGACGCGCGGGGATGGCTGGTTCTGGGCGGCGTTGTGGCGCTGGGTCTGGGTTATCGGTGGGGTTTGCGGTGGTTGCGTGCGCAATCCGTGGTGGAGGTGGCGGACAGACCGGGGGCGTTCCGGCCTGCCGAACTGGACCGCTATGCCCGCCATATCATGCTGCGCGAGATTGGCGGGCCGGGGCAGCGGCGGTTGAAGGAGGCCCGCGTTCTGGTGGTGGGGGCCGGTGGGTTGGGGTCGCCCGCGCTGCTGTATCTGGCGGCGGCAGGTGTGGGGGTGATCGGTGTCATTGATGATGATGTCGTCGACTCCAGCAACCTTCAGAGGCAGATCATCCATACAGATCAGCGGATTGGGGTGGATAAGGTGCAGTCGGCTGCGACTGCGATGCGCGCGCTTAATCCCTTTGTTACGGTGCGGCCCTACAAGCGGCGGCTGACGGCAGAGATCGCGGCCGATTTGCTGGCGGATTATGATCTTGTGTTGGACGGCTGCGACAACTTTGACACGCGCTATCTGGTCAACCGGGCCTGTGTGATGGCGCGAAAGCCATTGATTTCAGGCGCAATCACGCAGTGGGAAGGGCAGGTTTCGGTCTTCGATCCTGCAACGGGCAGTCCTTGTTATGAATGCGTTTTCCCGGTGCGCCCCGCGCCTGGCATGGTCCCCACCTGTGCCGAAGCCGGGGTGGCGGCCCCCCTGCCGGGAGTGATTGGATCGGTGATGGCGATGGAGGCGGTAAAGCATATTACCGGGGCGGGCGAAGGGTTGCGGGGGCGACTGATGATCCATGATGCGCTTTATGCAGAGGTGCGGGTGATAGGGGTCAAACGGCGCCCGGACTGTCCGGTTTGTGGCGCAACCCAGTAAGAGCGTTGGGCAACTTTGTGATTTGGCTGGATTTTGCTGCCATGCCATTGGTGCGGATGTCCCGCTTGGGGGTGATGCAAGATCCGATCCCGCTTTGACCCGGACGGCAAGCCTTGCGCTGTTCAGCCATGGCGGCATCCGTCGTCAACGTGACCTGCCTTTGAACTGTGCCCACAACCATCCTGCGCCGTCGCAGTTTCGGCGCAGATGATCCGCGTTGCAGGGATGACGCGGCAGCATGTCCTTGGACACCCCAGTCCCGCAGATTGCCAGAGAAATGCCGCCGTTGTTTGTCGACACGTCAGAAACGGTCACGGTCCGGTCCCTCATTCTGGCATTCGCACTGAATTGACCCGAATCGAGTGCTTTTGATGCGGCCCCAAAGCGCATGACGGCCTGCATCATGCACAGATACCGCAGTTTTGTGGTGGCTTGGGGCGCAGCAGTACGGTTTGCGGTTCGGTGGGCAGGCTGCTGCGGAAGCAGATTCCCACGAAATCGCCCCGGCGCGGCTGGGAAATTCTGTGCGGGTTCACAAAAATGCAGAAAAGTGTGGTCC
>CAZCFC010000469.1:0-1951 GCA_964497815.1 uncultured Cypionkella sp. | reverse complement strand
CGGGTGGATTGCACGCGCGGGCCTTCCGATCCGTCCATGTTCAGCGGCAGGCCAAGGATGATGCCAGCGATGTTGCGCGCGGTCAGGATCGCCAGCAGCTTGGCCGCGTCTTCGGTGAATTTGGTGCGGCGGATGACTTCGATGGGCGTCGAGATGCCCCGGCGCAGATCGGACACCGCCACACCGATGGTCTTGTCACCAAGATCAAGCCCGCAGATGGCGCGGAACGGCGGCAGGGTGGCGGCGAATTCGGCCACATCGGCGCAGATCATGGCGCGATGCCTGCGGCGCTGGCCGCATCGGCGATGGCAGACAGGGCAGCGTTGTCTCCCGCGAAGGCCGTGGTGGCGGCGGTGACGGCGGCCTTTGCACGCCCGGGGTCGCCCAGAACCGCTGTGGCGTTGATCAGTTTCAGCCATTCCTCAAGCGGGCCACCTTCCGAGGTCAGGCGGGTTTCCAACTGGGCCACCATGCCCTTGATCATCTCTTGCCGCTCTTCGGGTGTCATCTCGGCTGCGGCGGCCATGGCGGCGGCGTCAGGCGCGTTGGTGTCAGCCATTGGGGTGTCAGCCATGGGGGCGTCTGCGGGGCGGTATTTGATGCCAGCCCGTTCGGCCACATCGGCCAGGCTGGTCTGGATCGGGACCATCCAGGGTGCATCGGCGGGGCCTTCGGACAACAGCGGTTCCCACAGCGCGAAGGTGCGGTCGGGGCGGCCATTCTGGGCGAACATCAGACCCGAGAAGTAGCGGGCAAGGCCGTTCGCCGGGTCCAGATTGAGGGCGCGGACCAGTTCGGCCTCGGCCTCGGGCGATACATAGCCGCCGGTCGCCGCGATCATGGCCTGCGCCATGGCAACATGGTCGGCCGCGCCGGCGGTGTTTGCCAAAAGCGTCAACAGTTGTTGCTGTGCCGCGCGGGCGGCCTTGTAATTGCCCAGCATGGTTTCGTTGCGCGCCAGAAGGGTCAGGCCCTGCGGGTCGTCGGGGCGCGCGGTGACCGCGGCGCGCAGTTTCGTCATCAGGTCCAGAAATTCGGGGTCGGCATCGGCCACGGCTTCGGGCGGGGCTGCGGCTTCGGCCTCGGCCTGACCGGGGCGGGTCTTGTAAACCTCGTCGGCCATGGCAAGGCGTTTGACCAAGGGCAGGTCCGGATAGCCCGGCGCGCCCAACCACCAATAACCGCCGCCCGCGGCCATCAGCAAGGCCGCGATCAGTGCCACAGCCGGGCCATAGGCCTGCGCCGTGGCGGCCGTGGGTGCGGTCTGGCGGGCGCGGTCGGCATCCAGCAGGCGGCGCGACACTTCGGTGCGCACCCGGTCCGCCTCGGGGGCCGAGATCAGGCCGCGTGCCAGATCACGGTCCACTTCCGTCAGCTGATCGCGGTAAACCTTGAGGCTGGCCCCGTCGTCAGCCACGGGCGGGCTGCGGCGCAGCGCCTGCACCAACAGCACGAAGGTTGCCAGAGTGATGCCGCCCGCCGCTGCCCAAAAGCCCCATTCCGCCATGATATGCCCCTGCAAAACCTGCGTCCGATGTAGGCGCTTTGCCGGGTGTGCAAAAGGGGAGATTCCGTCGCATGACGCAATCGTGCCAATCTGGCCGGAGCATGTCGCAATTTTCCCGATTGTGCCGCTGGTGGCGGCGGATAATCCTGCAACTCGGATCAAAACAAACGCTGATGCAGGGGGGATTCCCATGAAACGTTATTCAGTCTTCGCCATCGCCAAGCAGGCGATCAACCACCATCTGGGCTGGGAGCGGGCGTGGGCCTCGCCGCTGCCAAAAAAGTCCTATGATGTCATCATCGTAGGGGCTGGCGGGCACGGGTTGGCCACGGCCTATTATCTGGGCAGGAATTTCGGGATCACCAATGTGGCGATCATCGAAAAGGGCTGGCTGGGCGGCGGCAACACCGGGAGAAACAACACGATCATCCGGTCAAAATAGAT
>CAZCFC010000468.1:0-1951 GCA_964497815.1 uncultured Cypionkella sp. | reverse complement strand
CAGTGACCTTCGGACCGCAGTCACCTTCTACCCACAATCACCTTCGGCACAAAGTCAGCCGCCGCAATAGGCTTCGGCCTGCGCGCCAAACGCCTTGTAGCGGTCCCAGAACGCATCATCCGCGTCGCGCTTGGACATCCAAGCCTTATGCGCCTTTTCTGGATCTTTGAGGAACGTGGCCGCCCTGCGCTGATCTGACCCGCTCAGGGTCTGATCTGCCACTTGCTCGATGCAACGGCACAAGGACCGGCTTGCCGATTTGCGATCCGACCGGTTGCAGGCGGATTCAATCGGCCCTGCCATAGCCATGCTGCTGAAAATGGGAACTGCCACGGCCAACGCCGCCGCCAATAGGGATATCTTCATGTCACTGCCTCTGTCGCCCGTGGTCCGGTTTCCCATCGCCAAGGATCATTTTCTGCCATCGACTATGGCCCTTCGCACATCACATTTCAAGATGGGGCGGGTTTTGGCCGATCCCGCAGGGCGGGCAGCACCTTGTCATCTGTCCGCCTCCCGCAACCTCCCCCCTTCCCCCCCCCGCGCACACGCGGTATACGCACGCGCATGACCCAGCTTGATCTCATCCGCAACTTCTCCATCGTGGCCCATATCGACCACGGTAAATCCACCCTTGCCGACCGGCTCATCCAGATGACCGGGACGGTGGCTGCGCGCGACATGAAGGCGCAGATGCTGGACAGCATGGATATCGAGCGCGAGCGCGGCATCACCATCAAGGCCAACACGGTGCGGATCGAGTATCCGGCCCGTGATGGCAAAACCTATATCCTGAACCTGATCGACACCCCCGGCCACGTCGACTTTGCCTATGAAGTGTCGCGCTCCATGCGCGCGGTTGAGGGCAGCCTTCTGGTGGTCGATGCCTCTCAGGGGGTTGAGGCGCAAACTTTGGCCAACGTTTATCAAGCGCTGGACGCAGGCCATGAAATCGTGCCGGTTCTGAACAAGATCGACCTTCCCGCCGCCGAACCTGACCGCATCAAGCAGCAGATCGAAGACGTTATCGGCCTTGATGCCTCTGACGCGATACTGGTTTCCGCCAAATCCGGTCTGGGCATTCCCGATGTGCTTGAGGCCATCGTCACCCGGCTTCCCGCCCCCAAAGGTGACCGCGAGTCGCCGCTCAAGGCCATGCTGGTCGACTCATGGTACGACGCCTATCTTGGCGTTGTCGTCATGGTCCGCATCATGGACGGCGTCATGAAAAAGGGCGACCGCGTCCGCATGATGCAGACAAATGCCGTCTATGGCATTGACAAGCTTGCAGTTCTCAAGCCCCAGATGGTTGACATCGCCGAACTTGGCCCGGGCGAAATCGGCATTTTCACCGCGTCGATCAAACAGGTCCGCGACACCCGCGTCGGTGACACAATCACCCACGAACGCAAGGGCTGCGATGCGGCCCTGCCGGGCTTCAAGCCCGCGCAGCCGGTGGTGTTCTGTGGCCTCTTTCCGGTGGATGCCAACGAATTCGAAAACCTGCGCGACGCGATTGAAAAGCTTTCGCTTAACGATGCCTCCTTCAGCACCGAGATGGAAACCTCTGCCGCGCTGGGCTTCGGTTTCCGCTGCGGCTTCCTTGGGCTGCTGCACCTTGAAGTCATCCGCGACCGGTTGGAGCGTGAATACAACATCGACCTGATCACCACCGCGCCATCGGTCGTGTTCAAACTTTACATGAAGGACGGCACGGTTTCCGATCTGCACAACCCCGCCGACATGCCCGACCTTACCTATGTTGACCACATCGAGGAACCGCGCATCAAGGCCACGATCATGGTGCCCGACGATTATCTGGGCGACATTCTGAAGCTTTGCCAAGACCGCCGTGGCGTGCAGATGGACCTGTCCTACGCCGGATCGCGCGCCATGGTGGTTTATGATCTGCCGCTTGCCGAGGTGGTGTTCGATTTCTACGATCGCCTGA
>CAZCFC010000467.1:0-1973 GCA_964497815.1 uncultured Cypionkella sp. | reverse complement strand
CAGGCCCCCTTCTTTCGGTTCGCAACCGGCTCTGACCCCAGAACCTCATGCGTGATGGTGTTGCGGGTCACGATCAGCCAGCTTGAGCAGCCCATCTCGTGATACCAGACATCCCGGGTGATCCCTGCCGGATTGTCACGCAGAAACAGGTGGTTGTCCAAATCGTCCACCGAACCCTGATCACTGGGCCGGTGCAGATAATCCTGCGCGCCGTAATAGTAGAACTCGCGCCGGTCGCGGCTGCCACACAGGGGGCAAGGTATACGCATGTCTGTCTCCCCTCAATGCAGGTTATGTTGGCTGCCGGTGCCTTCTTCGTCCATCACATGGCCGGTGCGGAACCGGTCCAGACGAAAGCGTTTGGCAACCTCGTGGCTTTGCCCGGTGGCCATCAGATGCGCCATGCACCAACCCGACGCAGGTGCAGCCTTGAACCCGCCATAGTTCCAGCCGGCATCGACGAACAGCCCCTCGATGTGGGTCTTGTCGATGATGGGCGACCCGTCCGGCGTCATGTCCATGATGCCGCCCCAGGACCGCAGCACCTTGGCCCGGCCGATCATCGGCATCAGGGTCATCCCCGCCTCCATCACATGCTCGACCATGGGCAGGTTGCCCCGCGCGGCGTAGCTTGAATAGAAATCAATGTCGCCACCAAACACCAGACCGCCCTTGTCGGACTGGCTGATATAGAAATGCCCCATGCCAAAGCTGATCACAGAATCAATGATCGGCTTCAGCCCTTCGGTGACAAAGGCCTGCAGGACATGGCTTTCGATCGGCAAGCGCATGCCCGCCATCGCCGCAACCTGACTTGACCGCCCCGCAACCACCATGCCGACCTTTTTGGCGCGGATCGCGCCGCGCGTGGTCTGCACGCCGCGCACGACCCCGCCTTCTATATCAATCCCGGTGACTTCGCAGTTCTGGATCAGATCGACGCCCCGCGCATCCGCGCCGCGGGCATAGCCCCATGCCACGGCATCATGACGCGCGGTGCCGCCGCGCTTGTGCATCAGGCCGCCATAGATGGGAAAACGGGTCTGCTCGTAATCCAGATAGGGCGCGAAATCGCGCACCTGCTCCCGGCTCCACAGTTCGGCGTCATCGCCCTGGTTGATCATCGCATTGCCGCGCCGCGCCAGGGTGTCGCGCTGCCCGTCGGAATGGCACAGCACCAACTGGCCGCGCTGGCTGTGCATGACGTTGTAATTCAGCTCGGCCTCAAGCCCTTCCCACAGCTTCAGGGAATGGCTGTAGAACTCGGAATTGCCCGGCATATAGTAGTTCGCCCGCACGATCGTTGTGTTGCGCCCGATGTTGCCGCCGCCCAGATAGCCCTTTTCCAGCACCGCAATGTTGGTCAGCCCGTGGTTCTTGGCCAGATAATAGGCGGTGGCCAGACCATGCCCGCCGCCGCCAATGATGATGGCGTCATATTCGGCCTTGGGGGCCGCATCGCGCCAGGCAGGCTTCCAGCCCTTGTTGCCGAAAAGCCCCTCGGTGATCACCTTCAAGCCGGAATAGCGCATGCGCAAGCCCCCATATTCTGGCGGGAGTGAACCCGCTTTGCATGGGTTATTCAACAGCCAAAGCCGAATAACTGTGCCATCCGCGACAATAGGTGTCGCAGCAGGTGTCGCAGCCCCATCACGCCTGCGACGATTGAGGCTGGTTTCAACATCCGGGCCGCAATCCCGACGTTACGGCCCGGTCATCTGCACCGCCGGATTGGCCCTACAGCCCCTTCGACTGATAGGTCTTCGCAATCCGGCTGATCGACACGATATAGGCCGCCACCCGCAGATCCCCCACTTCGGTCCGCCCGTGCCAGATCTCGCGCATTGCCTGATAGGCCGTGCGCATGGTGTCATCCAAACCGGATCGGACCAGCGCCAGCTCGTCCGAGCCTTGCAGGAATTTCTTCTTGAAATCGGGCGTCAACTGCCAGCCAAGGTGCTGATCGTTCGACA
>CAZCFC010000466.1:0-1980 GCA_964497815.1 uncultured Cypionkella sp. | reverse complement strand
ATGCGGTCCGTGACGAAAAGCTGAAGGTGATCCGCGCGCTGGAGCCGGTGCGTCCCGAAGACATCGTGCGCGGCCAGTATCTGGCGGGCGGCGGCGAGGGTGGCTATGTCGAGCATAGCGAAAACCCCGCCAGCAAGACCGAAAGCTACATCGGCATGAAGGTCAACATCGCCAACTGGCGCTGGAAGAACACGCCGTTCTATCTGCGCACCGGCAAACGGTTGCGCGCGCGTGCCTCGGAAATCGCCATCACCTTCAAGGAACCGCCGCATTCGATCTTTGACGACGCGCAGGGCTGGAAGGAAAACGTGCTGGTGATCCGGTTGCAGCCCAATGAGGGCATGGAACTGATGATGATGATCAAGGAACCGGGGCCGGGCGGCATGCGCCTGATGCAGGTGCCGCTGGACATGGCCTTTGCTGACGCGCTTGGGGAACATGCCGAGGACGTGCCGGATGCCTATGAACGGCTGATCATGGATGTGATCCGGGGCAACCAGACCCTGTTCATGCGCGGCGATGAGGTCGAGGCGGCCTGGGCCTGGACCGATCCGATCATCCACGGCTGGGAGGCGCGGGGCGACAAGCCGCAGGGCTATGATCCGGGGTCTTCGGGGCCGGAAGATGCGTTGATGCTGATGCACCGGGACGGTCGTCGCTGGCGTGAGATCAAGGGATGAACCTGATCACTTATCCAGACCGTGAGGCGTTGATGCTGGGCCTGGCCGATGCCATGGCCGGGCAGTTGTCCGAAGCGTTGAACCGCTGCGGATCCGCGTCTTTGTCGGTGCCGGGGGGAACGACTCCGGGGCCGGTGTTTGATATTCTGTCCGGGTTGCCGCTGGATTGGGCCAATGTCGCGGTTTTCCTGAACGACGAACGCTGGGTGGGCGAAGACAGCCCGCGCAGCAACACGCGGTTGCTGAAGGAACGGCTGCTGCGCGACAAGGCGGCGGCGGCGCGGCTGGTGCCGCTGTACGCCGACGCGCCCACGCCCGAGGACCGGCTTTCCGAACTGGCCGAAGGGGTTGCGGCGCATCTGCCGATCACGGTTTTGCTGTTGGGCATGGGCGCGGACATGCACACCGCCAGCCTGTTTCCCGGCGCTGATCTGCTGGCCGAGGCTTTGGCCCCGAACGCAGCCGTGCTGATGGCCCTGCGCGCCGATGCGGCGGGTGAACCGCGCATAACCCTGACGGCCCCGGTTCTGGCGGGGGCTCAGAACATTCACATCCTGATCACCGGGGCGGAAAAGCGCGAGGCTTTGGCCCGCGCCGCCCAACTGCCCGCGCAAGAAGCGCCGGTGCGGGTGGTTCTGGACAACGCAACCGTACACTGGGCGGAGTAAGACATGACGAACAAATGGCAGGCGCTGAAGGATCATCAGGCGCAGGTGACGGATCGGTCGATCCTGTCCTTGTTTGATCAGCCGAACCGCGCGGAACGGTTTTCCGCCCGGGCCGGCGCGATGCTGCTGGATTATTCCAAGACCAACATCGACGACACGGCGTTGCAGATGTTGCTGGATCTGGCCATGGTTTCGGGCGTCGCGGACAAGCGTGCGGCGATGTTTGGCGGTGCGGCGATCAACGACACCGAAGGCCGTGCGGTGCTGCACACCGCGCTGCGGGCGCCACAGGGCGTGCAGATTGAGGTCGAGGGCCGCGATGTGGTTCCCGCCATTCACGCCACCCTGGCCCGCATGGCGGCCTTTGCCGATGACGTGCGCCACGGGCGGTTCCGGGGGCAGGGCGGTGCGATCACCGATGTGATCAACATCGGCATTGGCGGATCGGACCTTGGGCCGGCGATGGCGACTTTGGCGCTGGTGCCCTATCACGACGGGCCGCGCGTGCATTATGTCTCGAACGTCGATGGCGCGCATGTGGCGGATGTGGTGCGGGGCCTGAACCCCGAAACCACATTGGTGATCGTGGCCTCCAAGACCTTCACCACGATTGAAACCATGACCAACGCCGA
>CAZCFC010000465.1:0-1996 GCA_964497815.1 uncultured Cypionkella sp. | reverse complement strand
CAGACCCTTGATCAAAAGGCGCGGCAAATGGGTGTCAGCCGGCGCGGAACTGCTTGGCAAGCTTCAATCCCTGCCCTTGATAATTCGACGCGATTCCCGCCCCGTACAGGGTTTCGGGGCGTTCGGCCATGCGTTCATAGACCAACCGCCCCACGACCTGCCCATGTTCCAGCACGAACGGGGCCTCGTGGCAGCGCACCTCCAGCACACCGCGCGACCCGGCGCCCCCGGCCGACGAATGGCCAAAGCCAGGATCAAAGAAGCCTGCGTAATGCACGCGGAATTCGCCCACCATGGCCAGAAACGGTGCCATCTCGGCGGCATAATCGGGGGGGATCGTCACGGCCTCGCGGCTGACCAGAATGTAGAACGCACCCGGATCCAGAATGATGCGGCCATCCTTGCTGTGGATTTCCTCCCAGAACTCGGATGCGGGGTAATGGGCGATACGGTCCAGATCGACGACGCCGGTGTGTGGCTTGGCGCGGTAGCCGACCAGATCACCGCTGGCGGGGCGCAGATCGACGGAAAAGCCCAGACCTTCGGAAATCACGGCCTCGCCCGACACAAGCGGATCAACGGCGTGCAAGGCGGTCAGCTCGGCGTCGGTCAGCACCGACTGGCCTTGGCGAAAACGGATCTGGTTCAACCGCTGCCCGGCGCGGACCAGCACCGAGAAGGATTTGGGGCAAACCTCGGCATAGAGGGGGCCGGTGTAACCCTCGGGGATGCGGTCGAATTCGGTGCCGCCGTCGGTGATGGTGCGGGTCAGCAGGTCCAGCCGCCCGGTCGAGGATTTTGCATTGGCGACGGCGGTGATGCCTTGCGGCAGGACCAGCCGCTCCATCAGGGGAATCACATAGACGCAGCCCTTTTCCAGAACGGCCCCCCCGGTCAGGTCAACCCGGTGCATTTCAAATTCTGCGATCCGGTCGCGCACGGTGCGTCCCTGACCGACCAGAAACGACGCCCGCACACGGTAAGCCACCGCGCCCAGACGCAGATCAAGGCTGGCCGGCTGAATTTGTGCGTCAAGGATTGCAGGATCGCCGGCGATAGAACCATCCGCGATCAGGCGGCGCAGGCTTTGCGCGGGAAGTACGCCGGGATGGGTCATGTCTTTGTCCTTGTCACGGGCTTGCCGGTCTGAAAACGGAACAGCCCGCACTGCCGGTTGGCAGGCGGGCTGTTTCGATTTGGTCGGGCCGGAGAGATTCGAACTCTCGACCTTCCGCCCCCCAGACGGACGCGCTAACCAGGCTGCGCCACGGCCCGACACGGGGCGATACATACTGATATTCCGGGCAGGGGCAAGCCTGAAAGCGCATCAATCTGTGCCTAGTGTCGGTCAAAGACCGGAGCGGCCAAAAGCGTCTCGCGCAAGGCCACCAGACGGGCACGCAGGCGGACCACTTCGTCGTGCCGATGTGCCAACGCGCGGGCGGGCAGGGCGCGCAGGGCTGCGGCCAACTCACCTTGGGCAAATTGGCGCGGGGCACTGATCTGCAGCACGCCATCAAAGGGCGATTCGGCAACCGGATCAACGGGCAGATCAGATTCGATATCCGCGACAACGGCTTGATCCGCGACAACGGCTTGGCCCTGATCGGTGACATCATCGGGAACCGGTTCTGCGATGACTGCGAACAGGTCCGCGACCACCGGTGATTCTGGCACAGGCCGACGCAGCGCGGTTTCAAGGGCCACGATGGTGGCGCTTTCCGCGCGTTCTGGGGCAAGATGCTCATCTTCCAGACCACCGAAATTCGCGGACAGCGCGGCCTCAAGCGCGGCTTCGGCGTCCATCTCGATGTCATCGGGCAGCGGTTCGCCGGACAGGCCCGCCACGTGGCGCACGCCGTGTTCGCGCAGGATTTTCTGGACACCGCGAATGGTCAGACCTTCGTCATGCAGCAGCCGCTTGATGCCGGTCAGCAACGCCACATCTGCGGGGCGGTAATACCGGCGTCCACCGGCCCGTTTCACCGGGCGGATT
>CAZCFC010000464.1:0-2009 GCA_964497815.1 uncultured Cypionkella sp. | reverse complement strand
CGAGTGATCCCGCCGTCTTGTCAATCTGCAGAACCATATCCATCAGAAGGGCGGCAGGGTCAAGGTTGACCGCCTTGCCCCGCCTTGCGCGCAGACCAAGATGTTGCGCAAGATCGGCCCAGATGCGGGCGGCCTGCGGATGGGGTGACAGGCGCGCGATCAGATCGCCTTCGCCCGGCGCGGCCTCGGGCGGCAGATGGCCCAGGGTTCCGGCGCGGGCCATGCGGGCCAAAAACAGATCCAGCAGGGTGACGATCAGTTCAAACTGCGCCTCGGCACCTTTGCCCGCGCCTGCCTCGGCCACAGCCAGGGCGCGGGGGCGGTCAAGCCGGGGCAGGGTGGCAAACAGCCGGATCAGGGTGGCGTACAGTTTCAGCCCGTCCAGATTGGTCATCCGAAACGCTTCGCCAACCGAACCGCCCGCCAGTTGTGCCAAGGCGATGCGGTGTTCGGGGGCTACATCGCCCCCCGCCTGGGTCAGTGCATCAGACAGATCGTCGGCGTTCAGCGGGGCCAGCCGCAGCTCGCGGCAGCGAGAGCGGATGGTGGGCAGCAGTTTCGCAGGCTGGTGCGAAATCAGGAACAGAGTGACGCGGGCGGGCGGCTCTTCCAGCAATTTCAGCAGCGCGTTGGCGGCCGAGGGGTTCATCTCATCCACCGAGTCGATGATCGCCACCCGGCGCCCCCCATCGGCGGCGGAAAGCGTGAAAAAGGATTTCATCTTGCGGACTTCATCCACCGAAATCACGCTTTGCAGATTGTCGCCCTTGGTGTTGGCCGCGCGGCGCAGCAGGAACAGCCGGGGCTCTGACAGGGCCGCGATGCGGCGTGCGATGGGGTTGGCATCGGGGATGTCCAGCGTTTCGGGGGGGGGCGGCGCGAACATGCCGCCGTCATGCTCGGGGGTGGCCAGCAAGAACCGCGCCAGTTTCCAGGCCAAAGTGGCCTTGCCCACGCCACGCGGTCCGGTGATCATCCAGCCGTGGTGCAGCCGCCCGCCATTGAACGCCTGCAAAAACGCAGCTTCGGCGCCGGATTGGCCGATCAGGCGTGCGGTTGTGCGCGGGTGCGGCGCGCCTTCGACGCAATCGGGTTCCGGCAAATCGCTCATTGGGCCAGATGCCCCAGCGCCAACGCCAGAACATCCGCTGCCACCGTCACCGGATCACGCGCGCCGTTGATGACGCAAAAGCGGGCAGGGTGGGATTGGGCAAGGGCCAGAAATCCGGCGCGGGCCTTTTCCTGAACGCTTAGGCCCATACCCTCGAACCGCATTTCGGCCCCGGCGCGGGCGGTGGCACGGGACAGACCCTCGGCCGCATCAATGTCGATCAGGAAGGTCAGGTCGGGTTCGACGCCGATCATCAATGCGTGCAACCGATCGACCGTTGCGCGCAGATCGCCGCGGGTCAGGCCCTGATAGATCCGGGTGCTGTCGGCAAAGCGGTCGCAGATGACCACCTCGCCGCGCGACAGGGCCGGGCGGATGGTCTTTTCCAGATGGTCACGCCGGGCGGCGGTAAACAGCAGGAGTTCGGTTTCTGTGGACCAGCGATCAGCCGCGCCTTGCAGTACCAGTCGGCGGATTTCCTCGGCCCCCGGACTGCCGCCGGGTTCGCGGGTGTGGCAAACCGTATGGCCTTGCGCGCGCAAGGCCGCGGCCAGCAGGCGGGCCTGAGTGGATTTCCCCGACCCGTCGATGCCCTCAAAACTCAGGAACGCGCCTGCCATCAGCTGGCCGGTGCCTCGGTGCCAAAATACTCGGCTTGCAGGGCGCGGGCGGCCACTGTCAGGCGGGTCATGAAGCCACCCTTGGCCACATCCGCCTCGGCCACCAGCGGCACGCGATGTTCGGGCAGATCGCCGACATGGATCACCAGTTCCGCCAAGGCCGTGCCCTTGGCGATGGGGGCCGTCAGCGGGCCGGTATAGACAACTTCGGCCTGCAAACCATCCTGCACCAGAGCCGGGATCAGCAATTTCACGTCATCGGCAGGGACAAGCCCGAC
>CAZCFC010000463.1:0-2018 GCA_964497815.1 uncultured Cypionkella sp. | reverse complement strand
GACCTGGCGCTGGGTGAATTGCTACTGTGCTGCTCGCGTCCGAAGACCGCCATCGTATTGGATCTGTGATGACCGCTTCGCCCGAAACCAAAACAAACCCTGGCGCGGCATCTGCGGCGCTGATGGTCAATCCGCATGTCGCGGCATTGCCGCCCTACAACGCGGGAATGTCTTTGGCACGCGCCCGGGCGCTGAGCGGGCATCACGATTTGGCACGGCTTGCCAGCAACGAAAACCCCGATGGCTGCTCGCCCGCCGTTTTGGCGGCTTTGGCCGGAGGTGGTTTTGAGCCTTGGCGTTACGCCGATCCGGCCTGCACCGCGCTGCGCGAAGCTTTGGCCCTGCGGTTGGGCGTCAGTGCAGACGTGATCGTGGCGGGCAATGGGTCTGAAGAAATGATCGCCGCAATTTCGCGCGGCGTTCTGGTTGCTGGCACGCAGGTAGTGACCGTGGTGCCAAGCTTTGGCCTGCACGAGATCGAACCTTTGGCCGCAGGTGCCTCGGTCCTTAAAGTGCCGATGACCGCGGCGGCGGGTTTTGATCTCGCGGCACTGGAGGCCGCAATTGCCGCCGTTCCGCGTGTAGTGTTCCTGTCTTCGCCCTGGAATCCGGTTGGGCCTGCGCTTGATCAGTCTGCCTTGCAGCGCCTGATCGCAGCCGTACGGCCGGGCACGTTGTTTGTGCTGGACGAGGCCTATTTTGAATATGCAGATGCAAGCTTGCCTGACGGAATTGAAACCCTGCGCGACAGTGGCATAGCTTACATTGTGTTGCGCACATTTTCCAAAGCCTATGGTTTGGCCGGGCTGCGCGTCGGTTATGCCGTGTGTTCAGACCCCGAAATCGCGCGGGTGATTGGCTCGGCCAAAACCCCGTTCAACGTGAATGGGGCAGCACAGCTCGCCGCCGCGGCAGCACTTGAGGATGAAGCGTGGATGAAGGCCTCGGTGGCGCGCATCCTCTCCGAGCGGGACCGTGTGGCCGCTGACTTGACAGCAATGGGGCTTCATGCCGCCCCGTCGCAGACCAACTTTCTGTTCTTTGACACCGGGCGCGACAGCGCAGCAGTGGCCGCAGCCCTGTTGCAGGACGGGATCATCGTCAAGCCGTGGCGCGAGGCGGGCTATACCACTTGGCTGCGCGCCACGATTGGCAAGCCCGCTGACAATGATCGCCTGATCGCCTCGCTTCGCAAACAGGTAGCCCGATGATTGCGCGCGCTGTCGCACCCCCTGATCTGACGGCGTTGCAACACGCGTTGAATGCGGCTGTCGGTCCTGCCCATGTGCGCAAGGATGCGGGCCCGGACCACGGTGCGACATTGCTGGTCCTGCCCGGATCAACGGCCGAGGTCGCTGCTGTCGTCGCCATTGCACGGGTGCACGGGGTCAGCATTGTTCCGCAAGGGGGCCATACGGGTTTGGTCGGCGGCTGCCAGTCACATCCCGGCCAGATCGTGTTATCACTAACACGGATGGCGCTGATTGAGGCCATATACCCCGACGAGCGCGTGGCAGTCGTGCAGGCGGGCGTGGCACTGGAAGCGTTGCAGATTGCAGCCCTGACACATGGCCTGGAACCCGGCATTGATCTTGCGGCGCGGGGAACTGCTACGATCGGAGGCATGGTGTCGACCAACGCGGGTGGCATCATGGCGCATCGCTATGGGGTGATGCGGCATCGCGTGTTAGGGCTGGAGGCGGTGCTGCCCGATGGCACCATCTATTCCGACATGACCCGCGTGGTGAAGAACACGGGCGGCTATGATCTGAAGCACATCTTTATCGGCGCTGAAGGCACCCTTGGCATCGTCACGCGGGTGGTGATCAAGTTGGAGCCGCTGCCGCAATCCACCGCCACTGTGATGCTGGGCCTGCCATCGGTGGCTGCGGCGTTGGAGGCGATCAGCTTCGCGCTGCGATCTGATGCCGGGCATTTGCGGGCGGCTGAAGGGCTGTGGCAGTCCTATATTCAACTGACCGCCCAGGCGCAGGGCTGGTCGGAACCGAGCTTTCCAC
>CAZCFC010000462.1:0-2045 GCA_964497815.1 uncultured Cypionkella sp. | reverse complement strand
AGGATGGTGTTCAAGCCGCCCTTCTTGTTGCCGGGGGATGGGTTGTTGTCCATTTCGCCGCCGTTGCGGGCGGTGTAATCTTCCCACCATTTGATGCGATCAATCAGTTTCTCGCCCACCTCGCGGCTGACAGCGCGGCGTGTCAGCAGGTGTTCTGCTCCGTAAATCTCGGGTGTTTCCGACAGGATGGTGGTGCCACCCATCTGCACCAGCATATCCGACGCCGCCCCCAGTGCGGGGTTGGCGGTGATGCCGGAATAGCCATCCGACCCGCCGCACTGCAGACCCACGATCAGCCTGGACACGGGGGCCGGGGCGCGGGCGGTCTTGCTGGCGACCTCGGCCATTTCCCGCAGCACCTTCAGCCCGGCTGCGATGGTGGCACGGGTGCCGCCGGTTTGCTGGATCGTCATGTAGCGGAAATTTCCGTCGGGGCGCAGACGCCCCTGACCCACCAGATCGGGCACCTGCATCACCTCGCAGCCCAGTCCCACCAGCAGGATGCCGCCGAAGTTGGCGTTGCGGGCATAGCCCTTCAGGGTACGCATCAGTGTATCGTAGCCTTCGTTCACCCCCGACATACCGCAACCGGTGTTGTGAACGATGGGCACAAAGCCGTCGATATTGGGCATCGAAGACAGAACCGGGTCTTTCTCGGCCGCCTCGGCGATAAAGCGGGCGACCGACCCCGAACAGTTCACCGATGTCAGAATGCCGATATAGTTCCGCGTCCCCACGGTGCCATCGGGGCGGTGATAGCCCAAGAAACTGCGCGGCGGCAGTGCGGGCAGGGGTGTACATTCGGTGCCAATCGCGTAGTCATCCGAATGCGGCCCCATCCCAAGGTTGTGGCTGTGAACATGCGCGCCTGCGGGAATATCAACCAGCGCCTGCCCGATGATCTGGCCATAACGCAACACGGGCTGTCCGGCCGCGATGGCGCGGGTGGCAATCTTGTGGCCCCGCGGCACGGCTTGGGTCGTTGCGATGTCCAGACCGGCAGGCTGTGCGCCTGCGGGCAGATCCGACAGCGCGATCACCACATTGTCGGTCGGGTTAAGCCGGATGATGGATTGAAGACCTTGCGTCACGGTTGCAGCCCCTTCCTTGATCCCGAGGCAAGCCTCGTCTAACATGTTAGCATGTTACAATCGCAAACACCTCACTCACAAGACCCCATCGCTGGCCCGGCCCGGCTTTTGCCACTGGACCGGTTTGCCGGATCTTTGGGCGCGCGGGTCTATCTGACCTTGCGTCATGCCATCCTGAACCTTGATTACCGCCCCGGCGAAATCCTGCGAAAGCCAGAGATTTGCGCCGAACTGGAGGTGTCGCGCAGCCCGGTGTCGGATGCCGTGGCCCGGCTTGCCGCAGAAGGGCTGGTTGATGTGATTCCGCAGGCGGGCACCTATGTGGCGCGGTTTTCGATGGCGGAAATCCGCGAGGGCGCGTTCTTGCGTGAGTCGATCGAGGTGGCGGCCATCGAGGTGGTGGCGCAAAGCATCACCGAGGCGCAACTGGTGCTGTTGCGGCGCAACCTGACCGTACAGGCGGCGCTGCTGGCCGATGGCGATGTGGCCGGATTTTACAAGCTGGACGGCGAGATGCACGCGCTGCTGCTGTCCTTCACCGGGTATCGCAAGCTGGCCAGTGTGGCGGACACCGCCTGGGCCCACGTCAACCGGGCGCGGCAGCTGGTGCTGCCGGTTCCGGGGCGGGTGGCCGCCACGCTGGACGAACACAGGGCGATTCTGTCAACGCTTGAGGCGCGCGACCCTGTGGCGGCCCGAGCGGCAGTGCGCAGCCATCTGCGCCAGCTGGTGACCTATCTGGAACCGCTGGAACGCAGCCATCCTGAACTTTTCAATCCGTCCTGACCTGCTGAGGTGCCATGTCTTTGCCCAACCGTGCCCGCTATGCCGCCCGTCTGAATGCCTTCAAGGTCAAGGGCGGCTCGGTCGCTGACATGATCACGGGGGCGGGGCGCGTGGGCGGCGTCGATGCCGCTGATCTGAACTATCCCGATCATTTTGCACATCATTCAC
>CAZCFC010000461.1:0-2048 GCA_964497815.1 uncultured Cypionkella sp. | reverse complement strand
TCAAGGTTCTTGCCTGATGCCTTGTCGGTGAAGGTACGCTCTACAGCGCCCAAGTCCTGACGCCCTGTAGATTGCTCTAGGGTGCTTACTCTGGTGTATCCGATATGAGCCATGACGATTCTGTACCTTATGGGTGTGTAACTCATAGTTAGTTGTACTTTAGATGCTTTGCAACCCATACGTTACATTCTCAGAGAGTTATTTTTGATATTCTGGCTGTACCGTATGCCCATGGCGGTGCGCGACAGAAACGCGGCGGGGGGATACAGGCGCAAGGCCTCGTCCACGATCCGACGGGTCAGGGGCAGTGCGGGCAGATCAGGGGCGGTGGCGGCACGGTCGCCCAGAACCGTTTGCGCCTCGGCCCGCGCGGCCTGCTGCACATCCGGGTCGAAGGCGCAAAGGTAAAGCGCCCAAGCCAGCGTCAGCGCCGTTGTTTCATGCCCCGCCACGATGAAGGTCAAAAGGTTGTCGCGCAGCTCTGCCGTGGTCATCTGGCGTTTGGTTGCGGGGTCTTCGCCTGCCAGCAGCAGGTCAAGCAGATCAGGCACAGGTTTCGGACCAGCGCGGCGGCGTTGATCAATCGCGGCATCGGCCACTTGCTTCATCGCCCGCATCCCCGCCGAGCCGAACATCCGGTGCGGACGCGGCACCCAGGGCGGCGCACCCAGAATGTCCAGCAACGACACTTTCGCGGTCTGCCCGATGTAGGTTTCAATCGCGCCATGCACGGAATCGCGATCAAATCCCGTCCCGTCAGAGAATGTCACGTCGGAAATCACCTCGAAGGTCGCGGTGACCATTTCGGCATAGACATCCACGGCCCGCCCGACCCCGTGCGCAATGCGCGACACCGAGCGTTCCGCCGCAGCAGTCATCACCGGGGCAAGGGCCGACACGTTGCGATGGGTGAACACGGGGGCTGCGGCACGGCGCTGCCATTGCCAATGCGCGCCTTCGGCCACGAACAGGCTGTCACCGATGGCGGGCCCAAGGATCAGCTTGGTCACTTCGGATTTCGGATAATCCGCAACCCCATCGCGCAGGATATGCCGCAGCGCCCCGGGATCCATCACCATGTGCCAGCGCTTGCCGGTCTTGCCTGACAGGATCGGCACCTCGGTCGCAATCTGGGGGATCAGTTCCAGCACATTGCGCCGCCCGGCCTGCAGCGACCCCCAAATCCCAAGGGGTCTGGTGTGCAAGGGAACGCGGACGGGGGTTTCGGTCATGACTGCACCATGGTTGTTGCTGCAAATATAGTCCGCATCAGGCTTAGGACAAAGGCGGCATGGTTGCGCAGGGCCAGCGGCGCGGCTATCCAAACGGGGCAGCGTTTTGCTGCCAAAGGAATCGCCCGATGCGCTTTGCCCCGATGATTGCCCTATGCTTTGGCTTGCCACTGCTGGCCGCCTGCCAGACAAGCGACTTGATGGAGCCGCCAGTACCCTTGGGTGAATTCGCGCTGGGTCTGAATGTGGCCGTGGCCGACAACGTGCAAAAAGTGCCGATTTCCCGAGATGCCAGCCCCGACGAATGGGAGGCGGCGATGAAAAAAGCGGTCGCCGACCGCTTTGGCCGCTATGAAGGCACCAAGCTTTACAACATCGGCATTTCCATTGACGGCTATGCGCTTGCACCTCCGGGCGTTCCCTTGGTGCTGAAACCCAAGTCGGTTCTTGTGGTCACGGCCAACGTCTGGGACGATGCAGCCCAGAAAAAGCTGAACGCCGAGGGCAAGCAATTCACCATCTTTGAAAAGATGTCGCCGGAAACGGTGATCGGGTCGGGCGTGACGCAATCCAAGCAAAAGCAGATGGAAGTGCTGACCTACAACGCCGCCAAGAAGGTGGAACAGTGGTTCCTCGACAACCCCGAATGGTTCGGCCTGCCCCCCAAAGGCAGCAAGCCTGCGCTGACGGCAGCGGCCCCGGAAACGGCTGTTGTGGCCCCTGTCCAGCCCAAACCTGCGGGATCTGCACCAAAACCAGTGCCTGTTAGGGACACGCCCTGACGGCTGGCCTGAAACGGCCCGGATTTTCCCCGCC
>CAZCFC010000460.1:0-2073 GCA_964497815.1 uncultured Cypionkella sp. | reverse complement strand
ATGCGATGTGGAAGCTGGAAGATCGCGGCCACTTCTTCATCGGCGTGCAGGAACCGATCTATGCCGGGATGTTTCTGGGCGAACATAACCGCGACAACGATCTGGAGATCAACGCGCTGAAGGGCAAGCAATTGACCAACGTGCGGGCCTCTGGCACCGACGAAGCGGTGCGTCTGACCACGCCGGTCAAGCTGTCGCTGGAACAGTGCATCGCCTATATCGACGATGACGAGCTGGTGGAAGTGACGCCGAAATCGGTGCGGATGCGCAAGCGCTGGCTGGACCCGAACGACCGCAAGCGCCACTCGCGTTCCGCCTGAATGGAAAACCCGCCGAAAGGCGGGTTTTTTTCATGGGCTTACAATGTAGGTCGGGCTTCAGCCCGACCGTCGTGTCGTGGTCGGGCTGAAGCCCGTCCTACGCCACCATAGCCAACCGGCAGGGATAGAAATCCTCAACCTGCACACTATCGCCATCAAACGTACAGAAGGTGCTGGCGGCGATTTCCTGCCACCCCCCCTCTTCCGCCTCAAGCGGTTCGGACACCACCGCCCGCCCCGCCCGCGTGTCAGACCAGCGGTGATACAACGACGGCGCGGCGGCATCGGTGGCATAGCGCACCGCATAAAGCCGCTGCCCGTCGGACAGAGCTGCAGTCAGACGCAAATGCGGTGCGGCCCCCTTGGCGCGGGCCAGCGCGATGAACCGCGCCGCCGCGCGCTCCAACGCGCCTTTGGGGTCGGTTTCAAGCCCTTCGGCAATCGCCACAAGAAACAGCGCTTCGGAATCCGTGGCCCCCCGCCGGGCCGGATAAAAGGCGTCAGGGATCATCATATCGGCATCACGGCGGAACTGATCGTAGCCGCCGATCTGACCGTTGTGCATGAAAGACCAGCGCCCATGTGCGAAAGGATGGCAGTTGTTGCGACTTGTCGCAGTGCCGGTGCTGGCGCGCACATGTGCCAGAAACAGCCCGGATTTGACCTGCGCCGTCAGGCTGCGCAGGTTCGGATCAGACCAGGCCGGCAACACATCCCGGTACAGCCCGGGTTCTTCCCGGTCACCATACCACGCCACGCCAAACCCGTCTGCGTTGATCGCCGAGTGGCATTGCGTGGCGCAATGGCTTTGGTGGATCAGGGAATGGCCTGGGCGGCTGATGATTTCCTCAAGGAAAATCGGCGCACCGATATACGCTGCCCAACGGCACATTACTGCGCCCTTTCGATGAATCGGACCATGCCCAAGCCTTTTCAGTCTTCTTTACAAAGACTAACACGTCTCTGCCCGCTGTCGCCGTCAAATTTCCAGCAATTTGATCAGATCTCGATTTCTTCCAAAACCATCAGATCGCGGACGGACGCGCCCTTGGCATGCGCCAAAGCCGCCTGATATTCGGGCGAATGATAGCAGGCCACCGCAGCCTCAAGACTGGGAAAGCGCGCCACCACATTGCGGGCGCGATCGTTGCCTTCAAGCTGCACATAGCGGCCACCGCGGGCCAGAAACACCCCGCCATGGGCGGCGATGGCCGGCCCCGCGCCTGTGGCATAACGGCCATAGGCTTCGGGGTCGGTCACATGCACATGGGCAATCCACAAAGCTGTCGGCATCTAGGCCTCCAACGCCGCGTGAACGGCTGCAATGGCCGCATCGGCCAGCGCAATATCAGCACCGCCACCCTGCGCCATGTCAGGGCGACCGCCGCCGCCCTTGCCACCCAAAGCCTCGACCGCAGCCTTGGCCAAGGTAACTGCGGAAATGCGCGCGGTCAGGTCGGCCGTAACCCCCGCAGCGACCGCCGGTTTCGCCCCCGTATCAGCGATCAGCACCACAGCGCCCGACCCGATCTGCGCCTTCATCTCGTCAATCAACGCTGGCAGGTCTTTGCCAGAGACACCCGAAAGCACCTGAGCAATCAGCTTTACGCCGTTGATTTCCTTGATTTCCGGCCCGCCAGAGCGTCCCCCCATCGCCAGTTCCCGCCGCAGTTGCGCGACCTCATTGGCCAAAGTGCGGCGCTCATCCTGCAGCGCGCGGACGCGGTCCAGCACATCGCCCGGATGGGTTTTC
>CAZCFC010000459.1:0-2075 GCA_964497815.1 uncultured Cypionkella sp. | reverse complement strand
CACCCGCGATGTGGAACTCTTCCTCGGTGCCGACGATCAGATCGAAATAATGCAGCGTGGCCTGCAGCTTGGCCGTCACGGCGGCGGATTCGACAAACCGGGATTCACCGTCGCCATGCCCCGCCAGACCCCAAAGGTTCGGGCGGTAATCAATGTCCAGCGCCGTCTTGGTGCCATTGGCCCGCGCCAGTTTCAGCGCTTTCAGCACCGCCGCCTCTGTACGCTTGTGCGACAAATGGGTGCCCGTCGCGATGACGGCACGGGCAGACGCGATGAAACCTTCGTCAATGTCATCTTCACACAACGCCATGTCGGCGCAGTTTTCACGGTAGAAAATCAGCGGAAATTGCGTCTCGTCGCGGATGCCAAGGATCACCAGCGCGGTCAGTCGTTCGGGGTCGGTTTTCACGCCATCGACGTTCACACCTTCCCGGACCAATTCCTCGCGGATGAAGCGGCCCATGTGTTCATCGCCCACCCGCGTGATCAACGCCGATTTCAGTCCCAGACGCGCCGTGCCTGCCGCGATGTTGGTGGGCGATCCACCGATGTATTTCTGGAAGGAACCCATGTCCTCCAACCGCCCGCCCACCTGCGCGCCGTAAAGATCGACGGATGAGCGCCCAATCGTGATGACATCCAACGTTTTCATGGCAGTATCTCCCTTGATGCCCCGGCGCTTTGGCCAAGACTCAGTCCGTCCGCGTGATTTTGGAATATTTATTCCATTTTCGCGTCCAGCAAAAGTGTTTTCTGCACGTCGCGTCAGTCGCGCGCGGACCCGACGGCCACGGCCAGAGTGATCGCCATGGCAATGGTGGCGGAAAGCGAACGGAAGGCCCCGAAATCCACTTCGGGCACCATCAATATCGCATCAGCGCAGCGCGCCAAAGGGCTGGTCAGACGGTCGGTCAACGCCACCACCGGCAAACCACGGTCGCGGGCATCCTGGGCCAAGGCAATGGTTTCCTCGGAATAGGGCGCAAAGGTGATCGCCAGAACCGCATCGTTGGACCGCAAGGCAAAGCGATGGTCCAACTTGCCAACCCCGTCGTGCAGCATCGCCGGAACCGACATTTTTTCAAAGACATAGGCCAGATAGGTGGCAACCGGGAACGCCCGTCGCAGGCCAACCACATGCACGGTATCGGCGCGGGCAAGCACCGCCACGGCCTGCGCCAAAGCGGCCTCATCCGCCGATTTCGCCAGCGCCTCAAGCGACAGCCGCCCGGCCTCGATGAATTCACCCAGCAGGGCCGAAGGACTGCCCGCACCGCCCTCTTTCAGGTTCTTCAACCGCGTTGAATAATCGGGCCAGCCGGGCGCATAGGCATCACGGAACAGCTTTTGCATTTCAGAAAAGCCGGAAAAGCCCAATATCTGACAAAACCGCATCAGCGCCGACGGCGGCACATCGGCACCGGCGGCAAGATCGGCAACCGTCGACACCGCAATCCGGTCGGTGTTGGCGGCGATAAACTCGGCACATTGGCGCAAACGGCGCGGCAGATTGTCGGTGACCTGCGCCAAACGCTCGCGGAATTCCTCGACCGTGGTGGGCGGGGTCAGGGCCAGAGTTGGGCTTTCGTCATCCATTGGATTCACTTATCGCAGGGTCAGCATCAAGGCTAACACCATGGAACAAATATTCCAACATCAAACCTGACGCGGATAGCGCGCATGCAGCGCTGCCTCGACCGGGGGCGTCACGAATTTTGACACATCGCCGCCCAGACGGGCGATTTCCTTGACCAGTTTCGACGCAATCGCCTGCCGCCGCGCGTCGGCCATCATGAATACCGTCTCGATGCTGGCGTCCAGGGCCCGGTTCATGCCAACCATCTGAAATTCATATTCGAAATCCGCCACCGCGCGCAGGCCCCGGATGATGATCCCTGCCCCAACATCACGGGCACAGTCGATCAGAAGGTTCTCGAATGGATGCACCACGATCTCGCCCCCGGTCTTGGCCGTGATCGCGGCGCATTCCGCCTCGACCATGGCGACACGTTCCTCAAGGTTGAACAGCGGGCCTTTGTCGCGGTTGATCGCAACGCCTATGACCAGACGGTCAA
>CAZCFC010000458.1:0-2076 GCA_964497815.1 uncultured Cypionkella sp. | reverse complement strand
GTCGGCGGTCATCGCTTCGCCGTTCTGGAACACCACACCTTCGCGCAGTTTCAGTTCCATCACAGTCGGCTCGACCATGGTCCATTCGGTCGCAAGGCCGGGTTGGGCCTGCATGTCGGCCTTAGTGTAATCCTTGTGGATCAGCGGATCGAAGGTGTTGTAGTAGAACTGCGATCCGACGTTGGAATGGTCGCGCCCCGGGTCCAGATAGGGGGCAACGTTGGCGGCGGCCACCGTGATCTCGGTAGCAAAAACCGCACCCGGCAGGGCTGCGGTCAGGGCTGATGCAAGTAGCAGGCGTTTCATTCGGGTTTCTCCATTGGTTGGCATTTGAGGGTCGGGCGGGCCTTGGCAGGCCGGTCCGGAGGCATTTCAAGCGGTCGGGTCAACGGACCCGCAGCCGCACGTCGGCGCGGTCGCGCAGCCAGTCGCCAAGGATCTGGACTGAAAAGGTGACCGCGAGGATCAGAAGGGCCGGGGCAAGCACGATCCACGGGGCGGTGGGCATGTAATCCCGGCCCACCCCCACCATCGCGCCCAGCGTGGCGGTTGGCGGTTGCACCCCAAGGCCCAGAAAAGACAGTGTGCTTTCCAGAAGGATGATGTTCGACAGGCTGAGCGTGAATTGCACCACGACCGGTGAGACGACATTGGGCAGCACATGCACCCGCGCGATCCGCCAGGGCGAGGCACCAGCGGCGCGGGCGGCCTCGATGAAGGGCAACTGCATCAGCCGTTTGACCTCGCCGCGCAGGATGCGGGCGTATTGCTCCCATCCGGCGAAACCCAATACCAGCACCATAACGGTCATGGAGGTGCCGAAGACCGACAGCATGAACAGCGCGACAAGCGTGAAAGGCACCGCGATCTGCGTGTCGACAGCTGCCGTGATCACTGCATCGGTGCGCCCGCCGACAACCCCGGCCAGCACACCCATGATGCCACCGATCACCAGCCCCAAAGTTGCCCCCAGAACCGCCAGGGTCAGGGTCAGGCGCAACCCGTAAAGGCAGCGCGCCAGCAAGTCCCGGCCCAACTCATCCGTGCCCAGCAGATGACCGGCACTTGCGCGGTCAAAGCCAAGTGGTGGGCGCAGCCGCGAGATCAGGCTTTGAGCGTTGGGCTCGAAAGGGGCAATCGCGGGTGCAAGGACGGCGGCGACGACCAGCGCCAGACCCAGGACAAGGGCTGTCTTTTGCACCCAGTGGGACTCGGACCACAGACCGTGCAACCAGGTTGGCACCATTGTGGGAACGGATGTCATGTCATTGCCTCCCGCCTCTGTGGCGCAGCCGGGGGTCAGCCCAGACATAGGCCAGATCAACCGCCGCATTTATCACGATGACCGCCAGCGCCACGGTCAGCACCGCAAATTGCAACACCGGGTAATCCCTGCGGATCGCAGCGTTGACCAGCAGATCGCCGATGCCCGGCCAGGCAAAGATCGATTCCACCACCACCGACCCGGATGCCGCAAGGGCGGCAACCTGCAATCCCACCACCGACAGAATGGTGATACCGGCATTTCGCAGCCCGTGTTTCAGGATCACGGCGCTTTCCGGCAAGCCCTTGGCCCGCGCGGTGCGCATGTAGTCCTGCCCCAGCACGTCCAGCATGGCGTTGCGGGTAAACCGCATGATCGCGGCAATCATCGCCGCCGCCAGCGTCAGCGTCGGCATGATGAAATGCGCCGGTGTGCCGTTGCCAACGACCGGCAACCAGTTCAGCCAGAACGCAAAGACCAGCACCAGAAACACGGCCAGCACAAAATTCGGCACCGCATAGCCCAGAAAAGCCAGCGCCATCACACAGCTGCCAACCCAGCTTTTCCGCCAGACCGCAGCGATCATACCCAACGGAATCGCGACCAGCAGCGTCGCCAGCGTCGCCGAAATCAGCAGCTGCGCCGAAGGCCAAAGCCGTTCGACCACCATCTCGGCCACGGGTCGGCGCTCGATGAAGGAAAGGCCGAACTGCCCGTCCAGAAAGGCACCAAGGAAGGCAAGATACTGGTCCCAGATCGGGCGATCCAGCTCGTAATAGCGGATCATGATGGCGCGATCTTCGACCGACATC
>CAZCFC010000457.1:0-2077 GCA_964497815.1 uncultured Cypionkella sp. | reverse complement strand
CCTATGCCAAACGCTGGGCCGCGAAAGAGGCCTGTTCCAAGGCGCTGGGCACCGGGTTGCGCATGGGGATCAGCTGGAAGGACATGGCGGTTTCCAATCTGCGCTCGGGTCAGCCCGTCATGCAGCTGACCGGCTGGGCGGCCGAGCGGCTGGCAGCGATGACGCCCCCGGGCCATTCCGCGATCATTCACGTCACTTTGACGGATGATCACCCCTGGGCGCAGGCCTTTGTGGTGATCGAGGCCCGCCCGAACCCATCCGATACGCCTGCGTGAACTTGACTCATCCCGCGCCCGCGCGCATGTAGCGCCGAACCTTACAACGGAGCGACCCATGGCCAGCACGGCAAAAAGCGAAGGCGGCATTCTGGAAACGGTGAAAACTGTCGTCTATGCGCTGCTGATCGCGGGCTTGTTCCGCACCTTGTTCTTTCAGCCGTTCTGGATTCCGTCGGAATCCATGAAGAACACCTTGTTGATCGGGGACTTCATCTTCGTCAACAAGATGGCTTATGGCTATTCGAAATATTCTTGCCCCTTCTCGATCTGCCCCGTTTCGGGCCGCATCATGGAAAGCGTTCCCGAGCGCGGCGATGTGGTGGTGTTCCGCCATCCCGTCAACGGATCGGATATGGTCAAGCGGCTGATCGGACTGCCGGGTGACACCATTCAGGTCAAAGACGGTTTGCTGTACATCAACGGTGCCGTGGCCCCGCAGGTGCCCGACGGCGTGTTCGAAGAGGTGATGGAGCCGCAGGGCCCGATGAAAAATCGCCCCCGCTGCGAAAATGATGTGGTGGGCGATGGCGCGATCTGCTCGAAATCGCGGTCGATCGAAACGCTGCCGAATGGCCGCAGTCATGCCGTGCTGAACATCGAACCTGATGGCTTTGCCGACAACACCGATGTGTTCACCGTGCCTGCCGGCAATTACTTCTTCATGGGCGACAACCGCGACAACAGCCAGGACAGCCGCTTTGCGCAGGCCGTGGGCGGTGTCGGCTTTGTGCCCGCCGAATTCCTGATCGGCCGCGCGGACCGGATCATGTTCTCGTCTGCGGGGGCGTCGATGCTGGCGTTCTGGACATGGCGGTCTGATCGCTACTTCAAAGCGGTGGAATAGGACGGCGCGTGCGGCTTTCGACCGAACTCAAGGCCTTTGAGGCCCGCATCGGGCATCCGTTCCGCCAGCCGGAACTGCTGCTGCGTGCTGTCACGCATGCCTCACTGTCCTCGGCCACAAGACCCGACAACCAGCGGCTGGAATTTCTGGGCGACCGCGTTCTGGGCCTTGTGATGGCCGAGGCGCTGCTTTCTGCCGATACAGGTGCCTCGGAAGGCCAGCTTGCCCCGCGCTTTAACGCGCTGGTCCGCAAGGAAACCTGCGCCGAAGTGGCCCGCGCGGTGGGTCTGGGCGATGTGCTGAAACTGGGGCGGTCGGAAATGTTGTCCGGTGGACGGCGCAAAGAGGCGTTGCTGGGCGATGCGATGGAGGCGGTGATTGCCGCCGTCTATCATGACGGCGGCTTTGACGCTGCCCGCGCGCTGATCCTGCGGCTTTGGGGAACCCGGATCGGTGCCGTCGAACATGACGCCCGCGATCCCAAGACATCGCTGCAGGAATGGGCGCAGGCCCGCGGCATGCCGCCGCCGATTTACACCGAACAGGGCCGCGAAGGCCCGGACCACCAGCCCATGTTCACCGTCGAGGTGCGGCTGGAAAGCGGCGAGGCCGAACGTGCCCGCGCCGGATCGAAACGCGTGGCCGAACAGGCCGCAGCCCGCGCCCTTCTGGCCCGGATGGAGAATTCTGATGACTGACCCCACCGCCCGCATGCCCGATGGCCCTGGCACCCGTGCCGGCTTTGTTGCGCTGATCGGGGAACCGAACGCCGGCAAATCGACGCTTTTGAACCGCATGGTCGGGGCGAAAGTGTCAATCGTGACGCACAAGGTGCAGACCACCCGCACCCGCATCCGCGGCGTGGCGATGGAGGGGGTTGCGCAGATTGTGTTCGTGGACACCCCCGGCCTGTTCCGCCCGCGCCGGCGTCTGGACCGCGCCATGGTCAAGGCCG
>CAZCFC010000456.1:0-2082 GCA_964497815.1 uncultured Cypionkella sp. | reverse complement strand
GAACGAATTGTCGGGGCGCTCGTACAGATCGGCGGGTGGGGCAAGCTGTTGGATGCGGCCATCGTTGAACACCGCCACGCGGTCGCTCATCGTCAGGGCTTCGCCCTGATCATGGGTCACATAGACAACCGTGATGCCAAGGCTTTCATGCAAGTGCTTGATTTCAAACTGCATATGCTCACGCAGCTGCTTGTCAAGCGCACCCAGTGGTTCGTCCATCAGGACAAGACTGGGATCAAACACCAAGGCCCGCGCCAAGGCGATCCGCTGCTGCTGGCCGCCCGAAAGCTGGCTGGGGCGGCGGTTGATAAAGCTGTACATCTGCACCATGTCCAGCGCGCGCTTTACCTTCGCCTCGCGGTCAGATTTGCCCATGCCGCGCACTTCCAGCGGGAAAGCCAGATTCTCTCCGACCGTCATGTGCGGAAAAAGCGCATAGTTCTGGAACACCATGCCGATGCCACGTTTGTGTGGCGGCACCTGATTTATGGGGCGTCCGTCCAGCTTGATCTCGCCGTGGGTTGCGGTTTCGAACCCGGCAAGCATCATCAGGCAGGTGGTCTTGCCCGACCCCGATGGACCCAACATGGTCAGGAATTCACCCTTCCCGATGTTCAGGTTCAGGTCTTTGACGACAAGCGAAATGCCGTCATAACTTTTTTGCACGTGCTCAAATGCGACGAAAGCGTCGTTTGGGCTGGATGATACCATGCCAATCTCCCCGTCTGTCCGGCAGTTTTCCTGCACTTGTCACCTGCGACTTAAGCCAATGACGCAATTCAATGCAATTGACTTGTCACATAAACTGGCTTCGCACGGGCAAAGCGGGAGGATCGGGCATATTGCGCCGCATTTGCCGCACAGAACGGCATCGCCTGCACCACATGACAGGCCAATCGCCCGCAACCTGCCGCCACCATGTCAGGCCAACACCCTCTTTGCGGGCAAAGTGATTCCCGGCGGCGACCCGCGGTCAGGTCTTTTGCTGCGTCGCAACAAGGCTGAAATCGCCATCCGACGCGACAAAAGCGGCAGAATCCGCGGCCCATAGCACTCGGCAAGGCTGCCGATGCCCCCGGACCGGCCCGCAAGAATCACTCCGATCAGCGACAGACGGTCTGCCGCAGCCAATCCCGCCACAGCCATTCGGCCGGGATAAAAGCTTTCCACCCAAGCGCCCTCGGCACGGACAAGGGCATGCTGTGGCAGCAACAGGTGATGATAACGCACCCCCTGCATGCCACGGGCGATGCGGACCCCCGGTACGGTTTCCACCAGATGCCGCGCCCGGATCAGCCCCGCGATACCCGGCACCCGCACGGCGTGTTGGGGCGACAGGGTCAGCGGGCGAAGATTGCCGATCACCCCGGCTGCGATTTTCACCGGCCGATGCTCGGGTGCCTCGGCCAGATCCGTGGCACAGATCGACCGCGCGCCATGCCACAGCACTTTGGCAGGCCCCTGCGCGGTGCAAATGCTGTCACCGGGCCGGATGGTTTCAACCCGCCGCGCGCCCCGTGCCGTGTCAATCAACGTGCCATGGGCAAAGCACGGCACCCCCATCGCCGCCAACATGCCGTCCGCCATCACGGCCGCAGGGCCGATCCCCTGCAGAACCACCGACTCGCCCTGTGGAAAGGTAAGCACCGCGTTGCCCTGGCCGTCGTCCGTGACCTGCACGTCCCACCCCCGCAGTGCCGATCCGTCCGGGTTGCGCAGATCCGACACATCCAGCTGGTCAACCGTCCGCCCCGTCGCAAGCGTCAGATCAAAGTCGCCGATGACATCGCCGCCGCCCGCCATGACGAACTGAAACAGGTCCTGGCCCGCGCCGCCATACAGCAGATCAGCCGCGGTTCCGCCCTGCAACACATCGTTGCCATCGCCGCCGTACAGGCTGTCATCGCCCGCCCCGCCCTTGACAAGATCGTTCCCAGCCTCGGCCATCAGCGCATCCGCGCCGTCGCCGCCAAGCACGGTATCCGCCCCATCGCCGGTCCAGACCGTGTCGTTCCCCGCCCCCCCGTCAACATGATTGCTGCCGCCCAGCTGATTGTCGGCGACATCGTCGATCACGTCATC
>CAZCFC010000455.1:0-2094 GCA_964497815.1 uncultured Cypionkella sp. | reverse complement strand
CCCAGCCTGAACCGTCGCCTGCATGAAAATGATGAAAACTCTTCCGATCAGCGCCGCTGGCCCCGCTGCAAAAAGCACGTTAGCAATCAGTCGCGACAGAGGTGGTCGCAGGTGGCGCGCGCCATGTCGAAAACCGACCCTGACTGTCGCGTATGGGCGACTAGAACAGGGTGTAGAATTGGGATGGGGAATCGGGCAATGCCGGACGTAACAGTGGTTTTTTGGCGCGATATTCCGGCACAGGTGATCGTTGGCAAAGGCCGTCGCGGATCGAAGGTGCAGCTGAGCGAACGCTTTGAACAGGCGATTGACCGCTGTGCCATGAAGATCGGCGCCAAGGATGCCGACGCCTATCTGGCCGAATGGCGCAAAGCGGCCTCCTACGAGGTAGATGGCGAACCGGATGCGGTGGCCGCCGCCGAAGCCGCCCGGCTTGAGGCCGAGTATGATACCGACCGCCTGAAAACCCTGATCGCCGCCGAGGGTTGGGCATCCGCCTGATCCTGCCCTGACCATACTCAAGGAGGCCCGCATGGCCCTGTTTTCCTTCCGCCGCGAGGCCACCTCTCCTGCCGGGGTCACAACCGAGGTTGAAGCCTTTCTGAAGGGCTATTCGATCGAGGTGATGCCGCGCACCGCCGAAAAGGTCGAAGATTTCCGGGCCCTGCTGCCCAAAGGCACCCGCGTTTACATTGCCCATATCGAGGGCACGCCGATCGAGGACATGGTGGCCACGGCCAAGCGTGTGGCCAGCGAGGGCTTTGACGTGATGCCGCATTTCCCGGCCCGCATCATCGCCAGCCGTGCCATTCTGCAAGACTGGATCGCACGCTACAAGGGCGAGGCCGGGGTGAAGCAGGCGCTTTTGCTGGCCGGTGGTGTCAACACGCCTGCAGGTGATTTTGACAGCTCGATGCAACTGATGGAAACCGGGCTGTTTGACGGCTTCGAACGCCTGCACGTCGCAGGACACCCGGAAGGCAACAAAGACATCGACAAGGATGGCGGCGACGCCGTGATCATGCAGGCGTTGAAGTGGAAACAGGCCTTTTCGGAACGCTCGGACGCCAAGATGGCGATTGCGACGCAGTTCTGCTTTGAAGCCGACCCGGTGATCGCCTGGGCCAACCACCTTGCCGAGGCAGGTGTGCATCTGCCGATCCATATCGGCGTGGCCGGCCCGGCCAAGCTGCAAACGCTGATCAAATTCGCGATTTCCTGCGGTGTGGGGGCATCTTTGCGCGTCCTGCAGAAACGCGCGATGGACGTCACCAAACTTTTGCTGCCCTATGAGCCGACCGAATTCGTGGCTGGGCTTGCGGCACACAAGGCCAGGAATCCGGCCTTTGGCATCGAACAGGTGCACTTCTTCCCGCTGGGCGGCATCAAGACCAATGCCGCCTGGGTGACTGAAAACGGCGGCGCCTCGGGCGTTCCCGCAAACGCTTGAAAGAGGTTTAAGAATGACCCGTACCGTTATTGAATCCAAAACAAAAACCGTGATCATCGGCTTTGACGAACCGTTCTGCGTGATCGGTGAGCGCATCAACCCGACGGGGCGCAAAAAGCTGGCGGCCGAATTGGAGGCGGGCAATTTCGACACCGTTCTGCGCGACGCGCTGGAGCAGGTTGCGTGCGGTGCGACCGTGCTGGACGTGAACTCGGGTGCCGTGTTCACCAACAAGATGGCCGAAGATCCGCGCTATGCCGACAACAACTTTGTCGAGCCGCCCCTGATGCGCGAAATGATCCTGCGGATTCAAGAGGTTGTGGATGTGCCTTTGTGCATCGACAGCTCTGTCCCCGGGGCGCTGGAAGCGGGCTTGATGGCCTGCGAAGGCCGTCCGCTTTTGAACTCGGTCACCGGCGAGGAAGAGCGTCTGGAGTTGGTGCTGCCGCTGGTCAAGAAATACAACGTGCCGGTGGTGGCGATCTCCAATGACGACACCGGGATTTCCCAAGACCCGGATGTGCGCTTTGCCGTCGCCAAGAAGATCGTGGAACGCGCCGCCGATTTCGGCATTCCGGCCCATGACATCGTGGTCGATCCGCTGGTGATGCCGGTGGGTGCGATGGGTTCGGCGGGCCAGCAGG
>CAZCFC010000454.1:0-2094 GCA_964497815.1 uncultured Cypionkella sp. | reverse complement strand
CGTGCTCGAAGGCCGCGCCGTTTACAAACTCAACACCGATTGGGTCGAGGTAGAGGCAGGCGATTTCATGTGGCTGCGCGCTTATTGCCCACAAGCCTGCTATGCCGCAGGCCCCGGCCCCTTCCGCTATCTGCTGTACAAAGACGTCAACCGTCATGCCCATTTGCGCGGCCCGGGCGGCTATCGTCCAACCCGCTAAACCTTGACTAAAGTTTTCATCCTCTGTGCTCAAATATCCCACGGGGGTTGGGGGGTGTGAAACCCCCCAGACGCCTGCCGAAAGGACCGCCATGCCGACGATCCAGACTGAACCCCTTGCCGCCGCAGCCTTCGCTCCCTTTGGCGATGTGCTTGACGCCACCGGAGATTTCCGCCTGATCAACGACGGACTGTGCCGCCGCCATCACGACCGCGCCCGCATTGACACCGGTGATGCCCGCCCGGGCATTTCGATCTTCCACGCCCAGGCCCGCACCCTGCCATACAGATTCGACCTGATCGAGCGTCACCCCGAAGGCTCGCAAGCCTTCCTGCCGATGACCCAGCACCCTTTCCTCGTCATTGTGGCGCTTGATCCGCAGGCAAAACCGCGCGCTTTCCTGACCAATGGCGCGCAGGGCATCAATCTGCACCTTGGAACATGGCACGGGGTGCTGACACCTTTGCACGCGCCCGGTCTTTTTGCTGTGGTGGACCGCATCGGCCCCACGCCCAATCTTGAAGAATTCCGGTATCCGGAACCCTGGACCGTGATACCGGCCTGAACGCCATAACCGGATCGCGTCCATGGGGCGGCGCGAAGACGGCAAGAACAAAAAAGCCCCAAGGGACAAAGGAAACACAGATGAGTGAACAGATACACCCCGTCGACGAGATGCTTGCGCCGCCCAAATTATTCACCCTCGGCCTGCAGCACGTTCTGGTGATGTACGCGGGCGCAATTGCCGTGCCGCTGATCGTCGGTCGCGCCCTGAAGCTGGAGCCTGCGGATGTCGCCTTCCTGATTTCGGCCGACCTGTTCGCCTGTGGCATCGTCACCCTTATTCAATCGCTGGGTGTGACCCAATGGTTCGGCATCAGATTGCCCGTGATGATGGGCGTCACCTTTGCGTCCGTGGGGCCGATGGTCGCCATTGCGGGCGCAAACCCCGGCGCTGACGGCGCGCGGATGATCTTTGGTGCCATCATGGCCGCTGGTCTGATCGGCATCATCATCGCGCCGTTGGTCAGCCGCATGCTGCGGTTCTTTCCGCCCGTCGTCACCGGCACCATCATTCTGGTGATCGGCGTGACACTGATGCGGATCGGCATCAACTGGATCTTCGGAAACCCTGTTGGCCCCACTGCGCCGATGATCGTCAACCCCGAACATGCCGACTGGTTGAAGGCCGTGGGCGAGATGGCGGCCGCAACAGGATCAACCCTGCCGCCAATGCCCGAGAAACTGGCCGCCGCCGCCTCGGTGCCGAACCCGGCCTATGCCAGCGCCGCCAACATCACCCTTTCGGCAGTGGTACTGGCCGCGATCCTGCTGATCGCCCGCTTTGGTCGTGGCTTTGTTGCCAACATCTCGGTGCTTCTGGGCATCATCATCGGTGGCGTGCTTGCCACCGCACTGGGGATGATGGCCTTTGCAAAGGTGGGCGAGGCCGCATGGTTCGGCCTGATCACCCCCTTTCACTTTGGCACTCCGATCTTTGATCCGGTGATGATCCTGACCATGGTTCTGGTGATGATCGTAACCATGATTGAATCCACAGGCATGTTCCTTGCGCTGGGCGACATGACCGGGCGCAAGGTCACTCAGCCTGCCCTTTCGGCAGGTCTGCGCGCCGATGGTCTGGGCACCTTCATCGGTGGGTTGTTCAACACCTTCCCCTACACCTCGTTCAGTCAGAACGTCGGGCTTGTCGGTGTCACCGGCATCAAGTCGCGCTTTGTCTGCGTGGCGGGTGGTCTGATCCTGATCGTGCTGGGCCTGATGCCGAAAATGGGGGCTCTGGTTGAATCCCTGCCCACTGCCGTTCTGGGGGGCGCTGGCCTTGTGATGTTCGGCATGGTTGCGGCCACCGGCATCCGCATTCTGGCCAAGGT
>CAZCFC010000453.1:0-2096 GCA_964497815.1 uncultured Cypionkella sp. | reverse complement strand
CAATATGCCACCGAAGAACTGGAAGAAACCGCCAAGCTGTTTCTGATGCTGCAACACCAGACACTGCGGCTGCTGACGCCCGAGCAAGTGGCAGATCTGCGCCGCCGCTTCCCCCTGACTTAACCCGAACGGAGCAAGACCATGACGCAAGCACACGAAAAGATTGGATTTGTCGGGCTTGGCCTGATGGGTCACGGCATGGCGCGCAACATTCTGGACAAGGGCTATCCGCTGACCGTCGTGGCCCATCGCAAACGCGCGGCGGTTGATGATCTGGTGGCACAGGGCGCGGTTGAAGCCGCCTCGTTGCAGGATTTGGCGCAGGGCTGTGATGTGATCTTCCTTTGCCTGACCGGATCGCCCGAGGTCGCGGCAGCGATCGAGTCATTGAAACCTGGCTTGCGCAAGGGCGCGGTGGTGGTGGATTGTTCGACCTCTGACCCCACCGTCACCTTGCGGCTGGCTGCGGATCTGGCCGGGATCGGGGTGGGCTTTGCCGACGCGCCACTGTCGCGCACCCCGAAAGAGGCTTGGGCGGGCACGCTGGATTGCATGGTGGGTGCCGATGACGCCACCTTTGCCCGCGTGCAGCCGATCATCGCCACATGGGCGGCCAAGATCGTGCATATCGGTGCGGTGGGCGATGGCCACAAGATGAAATTGCTGAACAATTTCCTATCTCTGGGCTATGCCGCCTTGTACGCCGAGGCGCTGACCCTGTCGCGCAAAGTCGGCATTCCGGTGGCCGAATTTGACAAGGTCATTCGCGGAGGCCGGATGGATTGCGGTTTTTATCAAACCTTCATGGGCTATGCACTGGACGGCAACCGCGAGGCGCATCGCTTTACTTTGTCCAACGGATACAAGGATATGCGCTATGTCGAATCCATGGCAAATGCGGCGACGGTGGCGACACCCATGGCCAGCGCGGTGAAGAATTCCTTCGCGCAGGCGATGGCGACGGGCGGCGATGGCCCCGAAGATTACGTGCCCCACCTGACCGATTTCATCGCCAAAGCCAACGGCCTTTGACAGCGGATCAAGACGGCCTATAGCGCCAGAAGCTGCGACCAGAAGACAGTTCCGGCCACACTGGGACTGCCCTGCAGGCGCATTGCCATCACCTGCAGATCGCAGGCGGGCAGATGCGCTGACAGATCAACCAGCTGACCCGCGGCAATGCGGCCCAGCGCCAGCGATTCAGGCACCCACGCCACCCCGATCCCCGCCGCCGCCATCTCGACGGCGGCAAGGGTCAGCGCGGTTTCCACTTTGGGCACATGATCCGCGCCGGTGTGCAGCAACGGCAGGATCTTGCGATCCAGCACCTTGCCGAAAAACACATCGGCCGGATAGGCGATATAAGGAATGATCATGTCTTGGCCGGCATCACCCGCACCCGTGGGCAGCGGGGAATGGAACACCGGGATCAAACGATCCGTACCGATGGTCATCACCTCAAGAAAATCGGCGCTGAACCCGTCGGTGTCGCCGGGCAGACGGTAAACGATGGCAACATCGGCCTGCCGCGACAACAAAAGCCCGGTGCATTCGTCCAGATTGGCCGAGCGCAGTCGCACATGGATGCTGTCGCGCTGTGCGGGCAGTTGGCGCAGGATGTTCGGCAAGCGCACCGTGGTCAGCGAATGTTGGCAGGCAATGACCACCTTGTTGCTGGTCATCCTTTCGCCGCGCCGCAGATCGACCAGCAATTGCCGCAGCCCGGCGGTCAACAAAAGGATCTGTTCACTTTGCGCCAAAGTCGTGGGTTGCAACCGGATCGGCTTGTGGGCGCGGTCGAACAATTCAACCCCCACATAATCCTCGATCTGCTGCACGCGGCGCGAAAACGCCGACTGGGTCAGGCGGCGGCGTTCGGCAGCACCGCTGAACGAGCCGGTTTCCGCGATTGCCAGAATATCTTCCAACCACTCCAGCCGCATCGCGCCCCTCAAGTTGCAATGTTTGCATCATACTTCAACAATTTCGCATTGGAAACGCCCCTGGAACTGTGTGAGGATCGCAAAATACAAGTTAGACAAGGAACCGCCATGCATCTCGCCCGTTTTCCCCGCGTTCATCTGGCGCATCTTCCT
>CAZCFC010000452.1:0-2097 GCA_964497815.1 uncultured Cypionkella sp. | reverse complement strand
GCTAGAGCGCGGCATCATGGACATTGCCATTGGCCATGATTTTGACCGCGAGATTGCGCTCGCGGTCGATTGCATCCAGATGGCGCGTCAGGGGGTTCAGCCTGTCAATCGCATCACGCAAAGTCAGGTGTTTACCCGCTTCAACTGCGCCACGTTCTAGTCCCGAAGCGCCAGTTTGCCCTGCGGCGTCGGTGGCGCGAATTGATAGGCGCCCCAGACGGACTGATCAAAGTTGATCACCGATCCGGTCATCATGCCGGAATCGTCGGATGCCAGATAAGTCACGGCGCGCGCCACCTCTTCGGGGGCAAGCAGGCGGCCAAAGGGCTGCTCTGCGGCGACTTTTTCCAGCCAGTTTTCATCGGCGCCATGGTATTCGCGCTGGGTCCGGTCTTCGCCGTCAGATGCCATCCAGCCAATGTTCAACTGGTTGACGCGGATCTTGTTGCGCATCGCGGCAAAGGCGGTGTTGCGGGTAAAGGTGGCAAGCGCCGCCTTTGACGCGCAATAGGGCGAGATGAACGGCTGGCCCGCCAATTCCGAAGTCGAGCCGATGTTGACAACCGCGCCCGCAGTGCCGTCGCGCACCATACGGCGGATTGCCTCTTGCATCAGAAAGAACGGCGCGCGGGTGTTGACGGCGAACATGCGGTCAAACAGCGCCTCGTCGGTGGTCAGAATGTCGCCCCGGTCGGTGATCCCGGCGGCATTTGCCAGAATATCGACACGTCCAAAGGCGCTGTCGAGCGTGTCAAACACCGCACGGCAGTCGGCAACCTTTTCCAGATCAGCCTGTCTGAAATGCACGGGGCAACCGGTTTTGGCGCGAATCATTGCGGCCACCGACTCACCTTTTTCGCGGTTCCTGCCGCAGGTGATCACGCCAGCGGCACCTGATTCGGCAAATTGCAGGGCAATCGCAGCCCCAAGGCCCTGCGTTCCTCCGGTGACCACCGCAATTTTTCCATCAATTCTGTTCATTTGTCCCTCCCATTTCGCAATGCCAGTTGCGCAATATTTCGTGTGGGAATTCCTATTGACATGCGCGGCATATTGCAACACATTTTGCGAGGAGGTCGCGATGGTGCAACAATAAGTGCATTCGTTGCGCGGGATTGAGGGAGAGAAAGCATATGTTACGGATCGCCGTCTTGGGCTGTGGCAGGATAGGGCAGATGCATGCCGCAAACGTGGCAAAGCATCCGCGTGCGAAACTGGCTGCGGTGTATGATGTGAACGCGCAGGCTGCGAATGCCGTGGCGCAGGCGCTTGGGGTGCAGGCCGCGGCTTCGGCGGCCGATGTCTTTGCCGATGCCAATGTCGATGCGGTGCTGATTGCCACCGCGACGCCGACCCATGCCGATTACATCGAAATGGCGATTGCCGCAGGCAAGGCCGTGCTGTGTGAGAAGCCGATTGATTTGAACCTTGCCCGCGTCAATGCCTGCGCGGCCAGGATCGGCACGACCAGCATTCCGATCCAGCTGGGCTTCAACCGCCGCTATGATCCCGGCCATGCGGCGGCGCGCAACGCCATGCTTGCTGGCGATATTGGCGATCTGCATCAGGTCATCATCACCTCACGCGATCCCGCCATTCCGCCGCGCGCCTATCTTGAGGCCGCAGGCGGTCTGTTCCGCGACATGACGATCCACGATTTCGATCTTGCCCGTTTCATGTTGGGCGAAGAGCCGACCGAGGTGTTCGCCATCGGCGGCGCGCTGATTGATCCGGCCTTGGGGGCCGCGTTGAACGAGGTGGACAGCGCCATGTTCATCCTGCGCACAGCTTCGGGCAAGCAGTGCCACATCAACAACTCGCGCACTGCTGTTTATGGCTACGACCAGCGGGTGGAATTGATGGGCAGCAACGGCATGATCATCTCGGACAACCGCAAGCCGCACGAAATGCGTCGTTACGGTGCAAAAGCCGTGGAAAGCAGCGAGCCTTACCAGTTCTTCTTCCTTGAACGCTATAACGAGGCGTTCATGGCCGAAATCGACGGCTTTGTGGATTGCGTCGAAAAGGGGGCCACCCCCTTGGCCAGCTTTGACGACGGCCGCCGTGCGCTGATCCTGGCCGAAGCAGCCTACCTTT
>CAZCFC010000451.1:0-2103 GCA_964497815.1 uncultured Cypionkella sp. | reverse complement strand
ACTTCCCGACAACAGACGTCGCAATCGTGATCGGCTCGAACGACATCGTGAACCCGGCCGCACAGGAAGACCCCAACAGCCCCATCGCCGGCATGCCAGTGCTGGAATGCTGGAAGGCCAAACAGGTCTTCGTGTCCAAACGCGGCCAAGGCACGGGGTATTCGGGCATCGAGAACCCGCTGTTCTACAAGGAAAACACCCGCATGTTCTACGGCGACGCCAAGAAATCACTCGATGCGCTGTTGCCCATGATCGACTGAGGATCTTTCGGTCACGTCCCAAACTTGGCAAACCCCCGGTCGCTGTGCCGGGGGTTTTGCTTTTCGGCAACACCTTCACGGCATACGCATGTATTCCAGTATTTTTCTGGCAAGCGCAGCGGGCGTCACGGCACAAAGGGGCATCCTGACCAGAAAGACCGCCATGCACCCTCTTGCTGACCACCCCTTGCGATTTGCCTTGGTGAATGAGTTGCACGCGCGCCCGTTTCCGGCCCTGACGGCACCCTGCACGGCGGTCTATGTGGCGATCAAGGAACCGCAGGCGGCGCAAAACCGCGACCGGGCGGCGGACCGGGCGCATCTGCTGGCGCTGCTGGACCGGCACGGTTCGGCGCATCCGCAGCCGGGGGCCACGCATTTTTCCGGCCCGATCGGGCGGGCCGATCTGAAATGGGAAAGCCACACCGAATTTGTGACCTATTCCGCCTTTACCCCCGGCCTGCCTGCGCGCCCGTTTGATCCCGCCGAAACCGAGGTCTTTCCCGATGATTGGCTGGCCCATGCCCCCGGCGCGCGTGTGGCTTCGGTGTTGATCCGGGTCGAGGTGCTGCCTGCGGATGAAAGCGAAATGCACACCAAGCTGAACGACTGGTTCGTGCCGGAAAGCCTTGCGGTAGCGCGGGTGGTTGACGGCGCGGCGGTGGTGGCGGGGGATTTCCGCATTGATCCGGCCGGGCACATGCGTTTTGCGGTGTTCGTGCGGCCAGATACCGGCGCGCGGCGGATCGGGCGGATCGTGCAGCGGCTGTGCGAGGTTGAAACCTATCGCGCCATGTCGATGCTGGGGCTGATGCGGGCGCGGGCGCTGACAACGCGGTTGAATGCGCTGGATCCGCAATTGTCGGCGCTGGTGTCGGGTCTGGACGCCAGCACCCATCCCGCCGAGGCGGCCTTGCATGACCTGTTGCGCATTTCGGCCGAACTGGAAAGCCTTGCGGTGCAGGTGTCGTTTCGCTTTGGCGCCACCGGGGCCTATGAGGCCATCGTGACGCAGCGCATCGAGGCCCTGCGTGAGCTGCGGGTGCAGGGGCGGCAGACCTTTGGCGAATTCATGATGCGCCGGTATGACCCGGCGATGCGGACCGTGAAATCGGCGGAAACCCGGCTGCGGTCGATGGCGGAACGGGCGATGCGCGCAGCCGAATTGCTGCGCACGCGGGTGGATGTGGAACGGTCGGCGCAGAATCAGAAACTGCTGGAAAGCATGGACCGCCGCGCCGATCTGGCCTTGCGGTTGCAGCACACGGTGGAAGGGCTGTCGGTGGTGGCTGTCAGCTATTACGCGGTGTCGCTGGCGGCTTATGTCGCCTACCCCCTGACCGAGGCGTTGCAGATGTCCAAAGGGGTGACGATGGCGGTTCTGACGCCTTTGGTTGTCGGCGGTGTCTGGTTGATGTTGCGGCACATCAAGGCGGGCGTGCATTAGCGCCCGCTTTGACATCCAGAACCTGGGACTGTCAGATTGTGCCATCAACCCCGGAGCCAGCAATTGCCTCTTTGTGTCGCCGTCAAAGCCATCAGCATCGCCAGCCGCGTCCGGCTTGCCCCCCTTGGAACGCAGCGGGCCTTTGGTATTGAGCTGGGGGGCCATGGGCTGCATTTGCGGGCCGAGGTGGTGGCGAATGACTGGGTTGATGGCCCCAACGGGTGTATTTCGGTGACGCTGCCTGCGCAGGATCTGTTGGCCTTTGCGCAAAGCCGCGCCTGTCTGGCCGAATTCGACGCGCGGTTGACCCATGTCGAGGCGCGGTTGCTGGAAACCGGGGTGATGCGGCTTTATCAGCACTGGTCGCGGGGGCCGGGGGTTACGGAGATGGCGACA
>CAZCFC010000450.1:0-2109 GCA_964497815.1 uncultured Cypionkella sp. | reverse complement strand
GCGCCCGCCCCGGCCCCATTTCCAGATAAACCCGCCCCGTTTCCGCCATAAGCGTCGCCATGCAGGACTGAAAGTTCACCGTGTTGCGCAGGTGCTGCACCCAATAGTCGGGGCTGGTCGCCTGCGCCTCGGTCAGCACCGCACCAGAGCGATTCGAGATGATCGGCAGCTTCGGCGCGTGCAGCGGAATGCGGCGCAAGTAATCGTCAAACCGCGCCAAGATCGGCTCCAGCATCCGGCTGTGCGCGGCGATATCAATCGCAATCCGCACACAATCCACATCCTGCGCCGCCAGTCTCTGGGCCAAATCCTGCAAATCCGCATCCGGTCCCGACACCACACACAGCCCCGGCGCGTTGACCGACGCCATGTCCAGATCACCGGTCAGCATCGGCCGCAGCGCCGTCTCGTCCAACGGCACCGACAGCATGCCGCCCGGGGCAATTGTGTCAAACAACGTGCCGCGCAGATGCACCAGCCGGATACAGTCCTCAAAGCCAATCACCCCGGCCAGACACGCCGCTGTGTTCTCGCCCATAGAATGCCCGACCAGCGCCGATGGCATCACGCCCCAGCTTTGAAACAATTGCGCCAGCGCGTATTCGGTTATCATGATCAGTGGCAGTTGCACCGATGGCTGCTTCAGCCGCTCATTCGCCGCCGCTTCATCGCCCGCGGCAGGCAACCACAGTGCCCGGATGTCGTAATCCAGCCTGGGCTGCAAAACCGCCAATCCGCGGTCCATCCAGTCGGCAAACACAGGTTCGGTTTCATAAAGATCCCGCGCCATGCCCGCATATTGCGCGCCACCGCCGGGGAACATGAACACCACCTCGGGGTTTTCACCCAGGTAATCATGGCTGAACACCCGGCGCGGATCGCCGCCTTCCAGCAAGCTGGCCGCTTCATCATGCGACCCCGCCACCAGAACCCGCCGCCGTTCAAATGCCCGACGGCCTTGCTTCAACGTATAGGCCACATCGGCCAGATCCTGTTCCGGATGGGCGCGTAAATGTGCCGCAAGCCGTTTTGCGCCCTCATCCAGTGCGCCACGCGACTTGGCCGACAGCACCAGCGGCTGAAACGGCCACAGGCTTTGCTCGGACGCCGCCCGAACAGGCGCCTCCTGCAGCACCACATGCGCATTCGTCCCGCCAACGCCCAGGCTGTTCACTCCCGCCAGACGCGGCCCGGCACTGATCCAGTCGGTCAGCCGGTCATTCACCGCAAACGGGCTGCTGGCAAAATCAATCGACGGGTTCGGCGCCTCGTACCCCAGACTTGGCGGCAGCTGCCGATGATGCAACGACAGCGCAACCTTGATCAGGCTTGCCACCCCCGCCGCCGTATCCAGATGCCCGATGTTGGTTTTGACAGAGCCGATCTTGCACGACCCCACCACATCCGTGGTTTCCCGAAAGGCCTGCGTCAGCGCCGCCACTTCAATCGGATCGCCCAGATACGTCCCGGTGCCGTGGCATTCCACATAAGACACATCCGCAGCCGCAACCCCCGCCACCGCCTGCGCTTCGGCAATGCACTTGGCCTGCCCATCCACCGAAGGGGCCAGATACCCTGCCTTGGCCGCGCCGTCGTTGTTAACCGCCGATCCCTTCAGAATCGCCCAGATGTGATCGCCATCGCGCACCGCATCCACGGCGCGGCGCAGCACCACTGCCCCCGCCCCTGACCCGAACACCGTTCCCTGCGCACGATGGTCAAAGGCGTGGCATTGACCGTCCGGCGACAAAATCTCGCCTTCCGTGAACAGATACCCGCGCGCGTGCGGCAATTCGATGGTGACGCCCCCCGCCAAAGCCATGTCGCATTCACCGTTCAACAGCGCCTGCGTCGCAAAATGCACCGCCACCAAAGACGTCGAGCAGGCCGTTTGCAGGTTGATCGACGGCCCCTTCAGATCAAAGATGTGGCTGACCCGCGTGGCCAGAAAATCCTTGTCGTTGCCGGTATGGCGCAGCAGGAACATGCCAGTCTGATCGACCAGATCAGGGTTCGAACACAGGTTGAAATAGAAATAGCTGCCCATGCCGCAGCCCGCATAAACGCCGATGCTGCCCTTGAAGTTTTCTGGCGGATGGCCCGCGTTTT
>CAZCFC010000449.1:0-2110 GCA_964497815.1 uncultured Cypionkella sp. | reverse complement strand
CTCGGTCCTGAACCTCGACATCTGGGGCGAGGATATTGACGACAGCCCACTGGTCTTTGAACAGGGCGATGCTGACGGCGTCTTGAAGCCCACCGAACGCGGCTTCATGCCGATGCCCTGGCTTGAGGCGCCGACCGCGCTGCTGCCGATCTGGATGTTCCGCGAGAATGGCACGCCATATGAGGGCGACCCCCGCCATGCCCTGCGGGATGTGGTGGAAAAATTCAAGGCGCGCGGCCTGACGCCGGTTTGCGCGATGGAGCTGGAATTCTTCCTGATCGACGATTCGGGCAAGACCATGCAGGTTCCGGCGTCTCCGCGCTCCGGCAAGCGTCGCAAGGCCGCCGAGACGCTGTCGATCCGCGCTCTTGACGCCTTTGACACCTTCTTTACCGATCTGTACGACGCCTGCGAGGCGATGGACATTCCCGCCGACACCTCTACCTCGGAAACCGGTCTGGGTCAGTTCGAAGTGAACCTGATGCACTGCGACGACGCCCTGCGCGCCGCCGATGATGCGTGGCTTTTCAAGATGTTGGTCAAGGGTCTGGCCCGCCGTCACGGTTTTGCCGCGTCCTTCATGGCCAAACCCTATCCGGAATATTCCGGCTCGGGGCTGCACACCCATTTCAGCCTGATTGATGAAAAAGGCGACAACGTCTTTGACAGTGGCGGCCCCAAAGGCACCGCCATGCTGAAAAACGCAGTGGCCGGTTGTCTGAACGCCATGCACGATTCCGCGCTGATTTTTGCGCCGCACCAGAACAGCTATGAACGTCTGGTGCCGGGCAAACACGCGCCCACCGCCATTGCATGGGGTTATGAAAACCGCACCGCCGCCATCCGCATCCCTGCCGGCAATCCGGCAGCCCGCCGGATCGAACACCGCGTGGCCGGGGGCGACGTGAACCCCTATCTGATGTTGGCCGCCATCCTTGGTGCGGCCCTGGACGGCATCGAAAAACAGATGGAGGCACCCAGCCCCATCGTTGGCAACGCTTATGCCGTTGAAGATCTGAAGGAAATTCCAACCTCGTGGGAGGCTGCGATCGACGCGATGGAGCAATCCTCGATCGTGCCGCGTTTCATCCACCCCGAACTGATCAAGAACCTTGTCTCGACCAAACGGCAGGAACTGCATTACATTGCGGAACTGAACGCCAGCGAACTGGTTGAACTGTACCTCGACACGGTTTGACCCGCGCTGCAGTCTGGCAGAAAACGCTTCACGTTTGGCGAAATTCCTGCTGAAACGGCTTCCGAGCGGTCAGATTTGATCAAATCACGCAACGTCCCCCTTGACCAACCGGGGGGGCGCTGCGCTAGGCTCAGTTTACACAACTGCGGAACCCAAATGCTGATCGGCATCCTGCAAACCGGCCTTGCCCCCGACGTCCTGGTTGACCAATCGGGCGACTACCCCGACATGTTCGCGCGGCTGTTGGCGGGCCAGGGTTTTACGTTTCGCACCTACCGCGTTGTGGATGGCGAATTCCCGGCCTCGGTCACCGAATGCGACGGCTGGTTGATCACAGGGTCCCGCCATGGCGTTTACGAAGACCATGCCTTCATCCCGCCGCTGGAAACCTTCATCCGCAATGCCTATGCCGCGCATGTGCCGATGGTGGGGATCTGCTTTGGCCACCAGATCATCGCGCAGGCGATGGGTGGAAAGGTGGCACGCCATGCCAAAGGCTGGGCCGTCGGGGCCACAGACTATGATTTCAACGGGCAAACCATCACCTTGAACGCCTGGCACCGCGATCAAGTCATCGAAAAACCGGCCAATGCATCGGTTTTGGCCAGCAATGAGTTTTGCACCAACGCGGCGCTTTTGTACGATGACCGCATGCTGACGGTGCAGGCCCATCCCGAATTTCGTCCCGAATTCATTGATGGCCTGATGCAGACCCGGGGCAAAGGTCTGGTCCCGGAAGAGGTCATGGCGGCAGCCGCCAAACGGCTGTCGGACCCGCTGCAAGATCAGACCATGGCCGCGCAGATCGCCGCCTTCTTCAAGGCCAAAAGACCCTAAGTCCCCAGCCTGACGGGGAATAACCCGAACCAACAGTGTGATAAAATGTCCAAATGGACCGACCAGCTGCCCGAG
>CAZCFC010000448.1:0-2114 GCA_964497815.1 uncultured Cypionkella sp. | reverse complement strand
GCCTATGACGGTGCAGTTGTGGCGGGCAAGCCCGATGGCGTGGGCGTGATCAGCTATGCCGATGGCTACCGCTATGAAGGCGGCTGGAAGGCGGGTCTGCGGCAGGGCGTGGGCACCGCGACATGGGCCGATGGCACCATGTACAAGGGCAATTTCAAGGCGGGCCTGCGGGATGGCAAAGGCGAATTGGTGCAACCCGACGGCTTTCGCTATACCGGTGACTGGGTGGCCGGCGACATGCAGGGGCAAGCCGTGGCGCTTTATCCTTCGGGCGACCGCTATGAGGGCGGCTTTGTGAAGGGCAAGCGTGAAGGGGCGGGCAAACTGACCTACAAGGGCGGCGAAGTGTCAGAAGGCATCTGGAAAGCGGGCATCCTGACCGGCCCGCTGCCCGGCGCAACCGTGCCCCCCGGTTCGCCAGCCACCCCCGGTGCCCCCCCAGCCGAGGGCGCAGCGGCCGACCCCGCCATCACGCCCTGAGCATGACGCGCTGAGGGGCGGCCCAAGGCGGGACCGCAGCCTGTGACAGGGCTGGAGCTGTCGCGTGGCGGAGGTGGCGCAAGGCGGAGGTGGCGCAAGACTGAGGTGCGGCAAGACTGAGGCTGGCGCAAGACTGGGCCATGACAAGGATCCGACACGATCATACCGTTGCTTGACAGCACTGCCGGCCGACCAGACCACAGACCTGCCGCCCGGCCCTGCCCTGCCCTGCCCTGCCCTGCCCTGCCCTGATATGGATCATGACCGACAACTGCGCGGCAATGCGCCCCTTCTACCAATCTGCCCGGGCACCCAGACGTGTCACGCACCAACCTGAAGCCCCGGCACCCATTTTGGCCCCGGCACCCACTTTGGCGCAGCAGGTTGCCTTCCCCCGTCCCGATCATGCAGCAAGACCTGCAACACCGATGGGTTTCATCTGTCTTCAAATATCCCCTGCGGAGCATCCCGCCGGGATCACGCGCGCCACCTTGGGCCGCAGCTTCGGACGGTTGCATGCCGGGTGTCTTGCCCTGCGGCCATGGGGCTACACCGCCTCACCCGCCCGCAGCCGCGTCAGAAACCGCGCGGCATCCGACAGCACAGCCGCCTTGTGGCCCGCCTCCATCTTGTCCCAGACCCGGTACATCTGCGCCATCCGGGGGTTGCCCACGAACCGCTCACGGTGCCGCATCAGAAAATCCCAATACAACAGGTTGAACGGGCAAGCCGCCGCCCCCGATTTTTCCTTCACCTTGTAGGCGCAGCTGCCGCAGTAATCCGACATCCGGTCAATATAGGCCCCCGATGAAACGTAGGGTTTCGATCCCACCACGCCGCCATCGGCAAACTGGCTCATGCCGATGGTGTTGGGGGCCTCGACCCATTCAAAGGCATCGACATAAACCGCCAGATACCATTCATGCACCTGCGCCGGGTCCACCCCCGCCAGCAGTGCGAAATTTCCCGTCACCATCAGGCGCTGAATGTGATGCGCATAGCCCAAGTCGCGGGTTTGGGCGACCGCCGCGGCAAGGCAGGCCATCCGCGTGGCCCCCCCCCAATACAAGGCAGGCAGCGCGGCATCATGGTCCAACAGGTTGCGGGTGGTATAATCCGGTCCCTGCAATGCCCAGATCCCGCGCACGAATTCGCGCCAGCCAATGATCTGCCGGATGAACCCTTCGACCGCGTTCAAAGGGGCCGCCCCCGCATGAAAGGCGGCCTCGGCGCGCTGACACACTTCCAGCGGCGTCAGCAGGCCAAGATTCAGATAAGGCGAGATCAGCGCGTGCGACAACGTGGGGTCATCGCGCAACATCGCGTCTTGCTCATCACCAAAGGTCTTCAGCGCATGGTTGATGAAATGGTCCAGCACCTGCAAGGCCTGCGCGCGGTCGGTGGCCCAGACAAAGGGCCGCAACTGGCCAAAGTGGCGAAACCGCGTCTCTACCAGATCCAGCACCGCGCAGGTTTCGGCATCGGGGACAAAGCGCGGCGGACGGGGGCGAAAAAGGTCGGGCCGGGCGGGCTTGCGGTTGTCATGGTCGAAATTCCACTGGCCGCCCACGGGCTGATCCCCGTCCATCAGAAGTCCGGTCTTGCGGCGCATGTCGCGGTAGAAATACTCCATC
>CAZCFC010000447.1:0-2122 GCA_964497815.1 uncultured Cypionkella sp. | reverse complement strand
TTTCCTGCTTGGCCTTGTCACCGCGGGCGCTTTTTATCTGTTCGTCTGGCACGGCGCGCATTTGGCGGGGGTTGCTCCGCTGCTTCTCGTCCTCGCCTGCCCGCTGATGCATCTCTTCATGCACGGTGGCCATCACGGACATCGTCATCAATCACCAGGCCCAAAGGATAGCCCACCCCCACCCGCGAAGGAGGATTGAGATGCCCCCCCTGAAACCCACGGCATTCGGCCTTTCACTGGCTATCTCTTTGGCCTTTCTGACACTGCTGTGCTGGCTTGCGGTTATCCCTTTGCCGCAAGTCCAGTTGGCGCACAGTTGGTTGGCCCTATTCACCGCAGCCCCTGTCGAAACGGCCCGCGCCGGGGCGACGGCCATTGCCGTCAGCTTTGCGGCTGGCTGGATTACGGCCTTTGTCATGGCTGTCACCTACAACCGTCTCATCAAAATCGGAGCTTGAAGATGCAGATCAAATCCTTGCTCGCCCTGTCGATTATTGCGCTTACCTTTCCGGCAAGCCTCTGGGCCGAAGATGCCCACCATCCCAAACAGGCAGAAGAAACCGCCCCAGCAGCCGCCCAAGCGCCGGGGATGGGAATGATGGCGATGATGCCAGACATGATGCGGATGATGCAGGAGATGAGTAATCCGGCGCGCCTTGTCGAAGGCCGGATCGCTTTCCTTCATGCCGAACTTGCCATCACCGAGGCGCAGGAACCGCTCTGGGCATCCCTTGCAGATGCGTTGCGCCAGAACGCGGCAGGGATGGCGCAGGCCGCACCGGCCGATCACGGGCACGGCACCAGCAGCGTGGTGGTCGGGCAATTGCTTGACCAACAACATGCGCTGCAGACCCGTCTTGACGGGCTTCAGGCGGTCAATGCGGCGCTGAAACCTCTGGCCGACGCCCTGTCCGACGACCAGCGCGTCACGCTCGATGCGCTTTTCCCGCATGTTTCCGGGATGATGGGGATGGCGGACATGATGCAGATGAAGGGGATGATGCCCGCCCCGGATATGCTCGGCACGGCGACGCCTGCACCTTGACAGACGGGGGCGCGCGCGTCTCGCCGCGTTTTTGTGCGGATCCGCAGTGCCTGCGCCCCTATGGCAATTCGCCGCCCCTGCGCAAGGCAGACGCGGCCAAACCAAGGATATCAAAATGAAATACTTCCCACTTCGTGGCTCTCTTGCCGGCACGGCTCTTGTCGGCATCCTTTTAAACACCACGGCGGCCCTTGCCGACGGCTCCGGCTATGTCTTCACGGCAAATGAAGCCGCGAATTCCCTGAGCCGGATCGACCTGTCTTCGGGTCAGATAGAGACCGTGCCTCTGCCGATCGTGCCGCACAATGTCGACGTGACAGGCAAGGGTCAGCCCTTGCTGGTCGTCGGACCGATGGCGGCTCATGGCATGGCCGATCAGAACATGGCCGGGATGGAGGGCCATGCCGAGACCGGACTGCTGGCGGTTCTGGACCCGCTTGACCTTGCCAAGCCCCCCCGCGCCTTGATCGAGGTTGGCGAGCATCCGGCGCATGTGGTGGCATTGGCCAATGGCAGCATCGCTTTCGTCACCAATGCAGGCGAAAACACGGTCGGGGTGATCGACCTCAAGGCTGGGAAGATGGTGGCGCGTATCACGACTGGCGCCTATCCGCACGGCATGCGGCTCAGCCCCGATCAGGGCTTGCTCTTGGTTGCCAATGTCGAGGATGGCAGCGTCTCGCTGATCGACACGGGCTCACGCACCGAGATTGCGCGCATTCCGGTTGGCAAGGCGCCCGTGCAAGTTGGATTTCTACCCGACGGTAGCAGCGCATTTGTCTCTTTGCGTGACGAGGACGCGGTGGCGATGATCGACCTAGCTGATCGCAAGGTTACGGCACGCATCCCGGTTGGACGCGGGCCAATCCAGCTTCATGCCAGCACCGACGGCCGCTATGTCTTTGTGGCCGATCAGGGCAGCAAGCAAGAGCCGGACAACCGCGTCTCGGTGATCGAGGTGGCCAAAGGCGCGGTCATCGCTTCCATCGAAACAGGTACGGCCGCGCATGGAGTGGACATCAGCGATGACGGCCGGTCGGTCTTTGTCACCAATGTCGACGACGACACCGTATCTGA
>CAZCFC010000446.1:0-2137 GCA_964497815.1 uncultured Cypionkella sp. | reverse complement strand
GCAGCCCAAGGGCGTGCAGGGCACCATCGACTTTTGCCCGGTTCCCAGCAGCCCGACGTTCGAAATGTGAAAGCCGTCAACGTCTTTGGCCGGATCAATCGAGTTGATAATCAGCTCAGAGTTCAGATGAGCAGGCAGCGGCAACTGCACAAGAATGCCATGAATTTTCGGATCAGCGTTCAGGGCGGCGACCAGCGCAAGCAGATCGGATTCCGAGGTGTCCACTGGCAGCTTATGTTCGATTGATGTCATTCCGACCTCAACCGTCTGCGTGCCCTTGTTGCGCACATAGACCTGCGAGGCGGGGTCTTCGCCCACCAGAACCACGGCAAGACCGGGGATCAGCCCCTGTTCTTCACGCAGCCGGGCCACATGCAACGCCACCTGTGCCCGCACTTTCGCCGCGAAAGCCTTGCCGTCAATCACTGTCGCCGTCATTTAAGATGCGTCCTTGCCCAGATAGGTTTCTTCGCGCTCGATCGACCACTCGATCAGCTTGCGCCACAGCTTTTCGATCTTGTCCGGCGGCAATCCCTGCGTTTCGGCGTGGCGGCGAACATTGTCGACCACCTCTTCGACCCGCGATGTGATCCGCGCGGGCATGCCTACGCCGGATTTGATCCGCGCCGCGCGGTCTATATAGGCCGCGCGCAGCGCAAACATCGCCACCAGTTCCGCATCCAACCGATCAATTTCGGTCCGAAGTTCCGCCATGTTGGCGCAGTCTGCCGGAGATTTCATATTCGCCTCGCCGTCTTTCGGGTTGCAGCCGTCATAGCCGACCGCACCCGAAAGAACAACGTGACCGATGGTCAGAACAGGCCTTCGACGTTGCCATCGTGGTTCAGCCGGATCACCTCGGCGGAAGGCACACGGGGCAGGCCCGGCATCGTCATGATCTCACCGCAGATCACCACCACAAACCCCGCGCCCGCCGACAGCCGCACTTCGCGCACTGGCACCGAGTGGCCAGTCGGCGCACCGCGGACATTCGGATCGGTGGTAAAGCTGTACTGGGTCTTGGCGATGCAGATCGGCAGATGACCATAGCCTGCCGCCTCCCAGGCCTTCAGCTGATCGCGGATCGACTTGTCGGCCAGAACGCCATCGGCATGATAAATCCGCTTGGCGATGGTTTCGATCTTCTGAAACAGCGGCATGTCGTCAGGGTAGATCGGGGCAAAGTTTGCAGCCCCTGATTCAGCCAACGCCACCACTTTGTGCGCAAGCTCTTCGATGCCGGCAGAGCCAAGGGCCCAATGCTTGCACAAGATTGCCTCGGCACCCTGCTGCGCCACATAGGCCTTGACGGCCTCGATCTCGGCATCGGTGTCGCTGAAGAAGTGGTTGATGGCGACCACAACCGGCACGCCAAAGGATTTCACGTTGCCGATGTGGCGGCCAAGGTTCGGGCAGCCTTTCTTGACGGCGTCAACGTTTTCCGCACCCAGATCGGCTTTGGCAACGCCGCCGTTCATTTTCATGGCGCGCACTGTGGCCACGATCACCGCTGCGGCGGGCTTCAGCCCCGCCTTGCGGCACTTGATGTCAAAGAACTTCTCGGCACCCAGATCGGCCCCGAAACCCGCCTCTGTCACCACGTACTCGCCCAGCTTCAGCGCGGTCTTGGTGGCGATGACCGAGTTGCAGCCATGCGCGATGTTGGCAAACGGGCCGCCATGCACGAAGGCCGGGTTGTTTTCCAGCGTCTGCACAAGGTTCGGCTGCATCGCGTCCTTCAGCAGCACGGTCATTGCGCCGTCGGCCTTGATGTCGCGGGCGTAGATCGGGGTCTTGGCGCGGGTGTAGGCCACCACAATATCGCCCAAACGCTTTTGCAGGTCTTCCAGATCATTGGAAAGACACAGGATTGCCATCACTTCCGACGCAACCGTGATGTCGAAACCGGTCTGACGCGGGAAGCCGTTCGACACGCCGCCCAAGCTGACCACGATGTCACGCAGCGCGCGATCGTTCATGTCCATGACGCGGCGCCACATCACGCGGCGCTCGTCGATGTCCAGTCCGTTGCCCCAGTAGATATGGTTGTCGATCATGGCCGACAGCAGGTTGTGGGCAGATGTGATGGCGTGGAAGTCACCGGTGAAGTGCAGGTTCATCTCTTCCATCGGCACAA
>CAZCFC010000445.1:0-2160 GCA_964497815.1 uncultured Cypionkella sp. | reverse complement strand
ATACAGCTTCTTGCCAAAACCGGGGATGCGCGACGAGGTTTTCTCGGCCATCCGTGCCGCCTCGATCAGCGGATCGCGCGCGCGCAGGCGTTCGGGCATCTGTTCGTACAACAGCCCCTCGCGGATGCCATAGGCCGACACGTCGATCTCGGACGGTTTGAAGATGCGGATGATCTCGCGCAGCACTTCGCAGGCCAAGGGAACCAGCTCCATCCGCTCTGGCGAGGTTCCGGTGCGGGCGCGCAGCACCGCCAGATCGGCAGTCTCGATCCAGTCAAGTGTATCAAGCAGGCTTTTGGTGGTCATGCGGTATTCGTGCAGGACGGTCAGCGGATAGTTCCGCCGCTCCATGTCCAGCCGCGCGATCACCCGCCAACTGCCGCCCACCAGATAGATCCGCTCACCTTCGGATTTCAGTTCGGCCTGACACCCCTTCAGGATGCGGTCGATATGAAGGACGCGTTTCCGGGATCCGCCTTCGACTTGCTGCAACCGGAACGGGCCCAGCTGCGTGGACACCCGCTTGCCCACCTTACCGCCACCGATCCGCGCCAGTTCCATAGAGTTGCCGCCGATGTCGCAGACAATTCCCTTCGCCTCGGGCCAGCCCAGCAACACGCCCTGCGCCGAAAGCCGCGCCTCTTCACCACCGTCGATCACGTGCAGCTTCAGGCCGGTCTGTTCCATCACCTCGGCCTGAAAGGCAGGGCCATCCGTGGCCTCGCGCATGGCGGCGGTGGCCACGACGGACAGCGTTTCGATCTCCATCCCCTTGGCAAGCAAGGCAAACCGCTTCAACGCCGCCAATGCCCGCACCCGACCTTCGGGGTTCAGCCTGCCGGTTTCCGCCAGCCCCTTGCCCAAGCCACACATGATCTTTTCGTTGTAGAAATAGGCAGGGCTGCGGGCTGCACCGTCAAACACCACCATCCGGACCGAGTTTGACCCCACATCCACCACCCCCACACGAGACAGCGCCCGTGCGGACGGATCGTCGAACAGCGGGCGGCCAAACGGGCCGTGGTCGTCGTCGTGGTCGGACATCTGGTTTCCTGTCTGATCAGGCAAGTTTTGGAACGTCCTTCGCCCCGGCGGTGCCCCGACCGGAAAGCGACGGATTCTCCATGAAGAAGCGGTGGCAGTTGAACGCTCGCCCGTCCAGAGGCGAAAGGTCGCGGTGATAGGTTCCGTCGGGGCGCAGGACCCAGCTTTGTTCCTCATCCGCCAGATTGGCGGCCATGATCTGCCCCACGATCTGCGCCTTGACGGTGGCGTTGTTGATCTCGATCAGCGTTTCCACCCGCCGCGTCAGATTGCGGCCCATCCAGTCGGCGGACGAAATGAACACCCGCGCGTCTTTTGAAGGCAACCCGTGGCCGGACCCGAAACAGGCAATCCGCGAATGTTCCAGAAACCGCCCGACAATGGATTTGACCCGAATGTTTTCAGACAGCCCCTTGACCCCCGGTCGCACCCCGCAAATACCGCGCACCACCAGACTGATCTTCACCCCGGCCTGGCTGGCCGCATAAAGGGCGTCGATCATGTCGGGTTCGATCAAGCTGTTGATCTTGGCCCAGATTTCCGCAGGCCGACCGGCGCGGGCATGTTCGGCCTCGGCCGCAATCAGCTCCAGCAGGCGCGGCTTCAGCGTGATCGGGGAAATCGCCAGATTCTCCAACCCCTGCGGCTGCACATAGCCTGACAGATAGTTGAAAACCTTGGTCGCATCGCGCCCCAAAGCCGCGTCGCAAGTGAAGAACGACAGGTCGGTGTAAATCTTGGCCGTGATCGGATGGTAGTTCCCGGTGCCGTAGTGGGTGTAGGTGACCAGATTTTCGCCTTCGCGCCGCACCACGGTGCTGATCTTGGCATGGGTTTTGTAGTGGATAAAGCCGTACACCACATGCGCGCCCGACCGTTCCAGACGGCGCGATTGGCGGATATTGGCGGCCTCGTCAAAACGCGCCTTCAATTCGACAAGCGCCGTCACCGACTTGCCCGCCTCGGCCGCCTCACACAATGCCGACACGATCGGGCTGTCCCAAGAGGTGCGGTACAGCGTCTGCTTGATCGCCAGAACATTGGGGTCACGCGCGGCCTGCTCCAGAAATCTGATCACCAGATCAAAGGTTTCATAGGGGTGATGCAGCAGAATAT
>CAZCFC010000444.1:0-2162 GCA_964497815.1 uncultured Cypionkella sp. | reverse complement strand
CAGTGGTGGGGCATGTGCTGACGGCGGGCGCGGCCGATGTAGACACCGCGCTGCGGCTGGCCGAACCTTGGGCGGCCAGTGCCGACATAAGGGCCAAGGTGCTGCACCGGGCGGCCGATCTGTACGAGGCCGAATATGGCGCGATCTTTGCGATTCTGGCGCGCGAGGCTGGAAAATCCTTGGCCGATGCCGTGGCGGAACTGCGTGAGGCCGTTGATTTTCTGCGCTATTATGCCGATGGCGCAACCGCACTGACCGCCCCTGCGCGCGGAGTGTTTGCCTGCATTTCGCCTTGGAACTTTCCGCTGGCGATTTTCTCGGGCCAGATCGGGGCTGCCTTGGCGGCTGGAAATGCGGTGCTGGCCAAGCCCGCCGAGCAGACCCCGCTGATCGCGGCGTTGGCCGTGGAACTGTTGCGCAAGGCCGGGGTTCCGGACTCGGCGCTGCAACTGTTGCCCGGTGATGGGCAGGTGGGTGCCGCCATCACGCGGGATGCACGGGTGAACGGCGTGGCTTTCACCGGGTCTACCGAAACCGCCTTGCTGATCCGTCGCAGCATGGCCGAACATCTGGACCCGACTGCGCCACTGATTGCCGAAACCGGCGGCCTGAACGCGATGCTGGTGGATTCGACTGCCCTGCCGGAACAGGCTGTGCGTGATATTCTGGCGTCGTCGTTTCAATCAGCCGGCCAACGTTGTTCTGCGCTGCGCTGTCTTTATGTGCAGGAAGATGTGGCCGAGACGGTACAGGAAATGCTGTTCGGCGCGATGGATGAACTGGCGCTGGGCGATCCGCTGGACCTGTTCACCGATGTTGGCCCTGTGATCGACGCCGAGGCGCAGGCAGGCATCCGCGATTACATCGCCGCCGCCCGGGCCGAAGGCCGGGTGCTGAAGGAGATGAAGGCTCCGCAGGATGGCACGTTCATCGCCCCCACTGTGATCCGTGTCGCGGGTATTGCCGCGATGCCGCGTGAGATTTTCGGCCCGGTGCTGCACATCGCCACCTTCAAGGCGGGGGCGGTGATGGATGTGGTGCAGGCGGTGAATGCCACCGGCTATGGCCTGACCTTTGGTCTGCACACCCGGATTGATGACCGCGTGCAATCGGTGATCGAGGCACTGCACGTCGGAAACACTTACGTCAACCGCAACCAGATTGGCGCGGTTGTGGGTAGCCAACCCTTTGGCGGTGAAGGACTTTCCGGAACGGGGCCAAAGGCGGGTGGCCCGGACTATCTGATCCGCTACACCGTCGCGGCGGCCCCGTCCGCAGGTCCGGATGACCGCGAAACCACCGAGGCAGAGGTTACGGCACAGGTGCGGCTGGACCGCAGAACGGCGCACCCGGCCCATGCCCGCGTCTTGCCGGGGCCAACAGGCGAATCGAACCGGCTGACGGCCGTGCCCCGCCCGCCTGTGCTGTGCCTTGGGCCGTCGGCGGCGACAGCCTTGGCGCAGGCCGAAGCCATCCGCGCCTTGGGCGGTCACGCGGTCGAGGCGCCGGGCTTGGCGCCCTTGGCGCTGACCCGGCTTGACGGATTTTCGGGCGCAGTTTGGTGGGGCGACAAGGTGGGCGGACGGGTGCGGGCACAGGCCTTGGCCGCGCGTCCGGGCCCGATCCTGCCACTGATCGGCGGAATGCCGGATGCAGCGCATGCGTTGCTGGAGCGGCACGTCTGCATCGACACCACCGCCTCGGGGGGCAATGCGCAACTGCTGGCCGAAGTATCCGGCAGCTAGGCGCAAGGGGGGGCGGCGTGCCCCCCCAATCCGTTCCGCGCACAAATCGGCACGATATTCATGCCGCTTTTCGGCAGTCATGTCGTTTTCGTCCGTCACATGTCGGCTGGCCTTGCCCGCGCGGCCCGGGTTCGGGCACATATGGTCGCAAATTGCGCATTCGGAGACTCTCATGAAGACTCATGTCAAAGCCCTCGTCGTCGGCGGTGGTGCCGTCGGCAACGGTATCGCCTATCATCTGGCCAAGGCTGGCTGGGACACGATGTTGGTGGAACGCGACGAGCTGACCTCGGGTTCCACATGGCACGCGGCCGGGCTGCTGCCGCTGTTCAACATGAGCTTTGCGACGACCCATATCCACAAATACTCGGTCGATTTCTACAAGTCGCTTGAGGCGGAAACCGGGCTGAACGCGGG
>CAZCFC010000443.1:0-2171 GCA_964497815.1 uncultured Cypionkella sp. | reverse complement strand
GCCCCACCAAAGCCGCCGCGCGATTGGCGTTCTGATGGATCTGGATCAGATCGGCATATTCGGGATCTTCGCTGTCGTGGCGCAGCAACAGCAGGTCGCAATGGCCCGATATCGCGGTTAACAGATTGTTGAAATCATGCGCCACCCCGCCTGCAAGTTGGCCAATTGCCTGCATCTTCTGGCTTTGCACAAACTGCGCCTCCAGTGTCTTCAGCGCGGTTGCGTCCTGGAGGACTGCAAGGACACCGGGGCGGCCAAGGTCAACGATGCGGCGCAGGGTGACTTGCATGAACACCTCGCCGCCCAATTTGCGCGCGCACAGCACCTCGGCACCGCCAGGGATACGCTCTGCCACCACATCGCCCAGCCAATCCGCAACCGGACGGCCAAGACCTTCGAACAGGTCATGAAACATGCCGGTGCTGTCATCCAGTCGCAGCAGGTCGCGGGCGGCCTGATTGGCGATGCGCATGGTGCCATCAGGTGCAAATTTCATCAAAGCAACCGGCACATGTTCAAAATCCGCCAGCACGCTGGGATCGCCCGCCCTGGAAGCCACCGGCAGCAAATAGATTTCGCGCCGCTCGGCGGTGCCATCCACTTCGGCCAGAATGGCGCGCACCGGACCATCGGCGGCGGCAACCTCGATTTCTTCACCAGAATGCAGGGTCTGGGTCGTGAACACCCGGTCAAGCCGCTTGGGGCGCCCCCCCAGAAGGCGACGCATCGCCTCATTCGTGAACAGCACGACGCCAGCCTTGTTGGCGGTCAGCATCGGCAAGCTGAGCGACTCGGCCCCCCGCCCTGAGGCGCTGCGATCGACAAACTCTTCAAGCCGCCACAAAAATCGGTTGTCCAACAGCCGATGCACCGAAAGTCGCACATGGCCCTTCCGGGTGACGACATCTTCACGCGCTGCGCCCTGATTGGCCGCGCGGCTTTGCAGCCGGAACAAGACGGCAGAAGGCGAAGCGAAATGATCCGTCAGGGCGGCAATCAGGGTACTGCCATCTTCTGCCAGAAACCGCGCTTTGGCGGCGGTGTTCTGATATTGAATTTGGCCAATGGAATCCGTGCTGAAACAAGGGGTTGCATCACGGCCTACCAGCTGCTCAATCTGGGCCTCGTTGCGCCTCAGGGTCTTGCGCGCCCAGACCGCCGCCCCATGCTGCAAGGCGACAAGCGCCGCAAGTGTCAGCCCTGCCACCACAGCCATCAGTTGCGCCGTGCGGTCGGCGGCAAGGGTGGCTGTGCCAAAACACAGCACCGCCGCCAAAAGGAGGGGCACACCGCTGGCAAAGCTGCTGCGGCGGTTGCCGAACACTTCGGTCAAGTCTGGCACCGATCTGGCCACGTCATCCTCCGATCCGGGATTCGTTGTGGGGACAGTACGGCGGTAAAATAATTAATCAGGGCTTAACCCCCGGCAGAAAAACAGGAAAAACGCCTATAGGTTGTGTAAATTGTCAATCATTTCGCGTCAACAGTGCAAAGTAGAAGCCATCCCCCCCCTGCAACGGGCTGAAACGCCGCTGCGTCAGCAGCCGCCACTGTGGATGGCGCAGCAGGAACCCGCTGACTTGGGCTTCGTTTTCGGCCTGCAGCATCGAACAGGTGGCATAGGCCAGATGACCATGGACTGCTACCATCGGCGAGGCGCGGTCCAGAATACCGGCCTGAATCGTGCACAGCCGGGCCAGATCGGCCGGGGTCAACGCCCATTTTCCCTGTGGGTCACGGCGCCAACTGCCCGATCCCGAGCATGGAACATCTGTCAGGATCACATCGTAGGGTGCTGTTTTTTCGGGATTTTCCGTTATGATGACTTTGACCCCGGCGCGTTTGGCGCGGTCGGGCAGATCGCGCATGCGGCGGGGGTCGGCATCGTGGGCGTATGTCTGGATGCGGGCTTGTGCGGCCAGAGCTAGGGTTTTGCCACCCCCACCTGCGCAATGGTCCAGCACGCATTGGCCATCATTCAGCGGAATGGCCGCGACCACGGCCTGCGAGGCGGCATCCTGCAATTCGACCAGCCCTTGCAGATAGGCCTGCGAATTTTGAATTTTCCTTGCGTTTTCGATCACTTCCAATGCAGTTTTCGCAAGGTCATGCGGCTGTGCGACGATGCCTTCGGCGGCCAAAGCCGGTATGGCCTGATCTCGGCTGCCACG